>JBEGLG010000150.1:0-4116 GCA_041183645.1 Actinomycetota bacterium
TTGCTCTTGCTCATGATTCCTCTTCCGGGATCAGTGCGGATTGGTACGTGCGGGTGGTGCATTCCCCGTGGATGGGAGATTAGTCCTCGGTGCTGATGAAGACGTTCTTGGTCTCGGTGAACGCATCGAGGGCATCGGGGCCGAGCTCGCGGCCGAGGCCCGACTTCTTGTAGCCGCCGAACGGAGTCCAGTAGCGGACGGAGCTATGCGAGTTCACCGAGAGATTGCCCGTCTCGACACCGCGAGCGACGCGAATGCCGCGGCCGATGTCGCGAGTCCAGATCGAACCCGACAGGCCGTACTCGGAGTCATTGGCCATGCGAATCGCATCGGCTTCGTTCTCGAAGGGAACGACGACCACGACGGGGCCGAAGATCTCCTCGCGGTATGCGCGGTCGCTCTCGGTGCCGGTCAGCACAGTCGGCGGGAACCAGTTGCCCTTGCCGGTGGGGGCGGTGCCCTGGAAGGCAATTGGCGCACCATCGGGAACGAAGGACTTCACTGACTCGAGTTGCGCCTTGGTAATGAGCGGGCCCATCTCGGTCTTGGTGTCATTCGGGTCGCCGCAGACGAAGTTCTTGACGGCCGGTTCGAGCAACTCCATGAAGCGGTCGTAGGCCTTTCGCTCGACGAGGATGCGCGATCGGGCGCAGCAGTCCTGGCCCGCATTGTCGAAGACGCCGCCCGGTGCGCTGGCCGCAGCCTTCTCCAGATCGGAGTCGGCGAAGACGATGTTGGCGCTCTTGCCGCCGAGCTCGAGGGTGACGGCCTTGATCTGCTTGGCGCAGCCCTCCATGATGCCCTGGCCGACCTGGGTCGATCCGGTGAAGACGACCTTGCGCACGAGCTCGTGGTCGACGAACCGCTGGCCGACAACCGAACCCTTGCCCGGTAGCACCTGCAGGACGTTCTCGGGAATACCGGCCTCGAGGGCGAGCTCGCCGATACGGATGGCCGTCAGCGGAGTGACCTCGGCGGGCTTGAGCACGACGGTGCAGCCGGCGGCAAGAGCCGGTGCCAGGCCCCAGCCGGCAATCGGCATCGGGAAGTTCCAGGGCACGATCACGCCAACAACGCCGACGGGCTCCTTGAAGGTCATGTCGATTCCGCCGGGCACGGGGATCTGGCGGCCGAAGAGGCGCTCGGGCGAACCGCTGTAGTACTGCAGCACGTTCGCGATGTTGTTGACCTCCCAGCGGGCATTGCCGATGGTGTGACCGGAGTTCACGACCTCGAGAAGTGCGAGCTCGTCTTCGTGTGCGCGCACGATGTCGGAGAATCGGCGCAGCAGATTCGCGCGATCGCCCGGTGTTACCTCGCGCCAGGTCTTGAGAGCCTCGTGCGAGCGCGCGATGGCCTCGTCGGTCTGCTCGAGTGAGGTCGACGGAACCGTGGTGACAACCTCTTCGGTGGCCGGATTGATGACGCTGAACATGGTGCTCCTAGCTCGGGGAACGAGAGTGAGAGATTACAGGCGCTCGAAGCTGCGGTAGCGCTCCCAGTCGGTGACGGCACTTCCGTACGCGGCGATCTCCACGCGTGCCATGTTCGCGTAGTGCGCCTGCACTTCGGCACCGAAGGTCTCGCGGATCCAGTCCGAGCCCTCCCACAGTGCCAGCGCCTCGTTCATCGAGGTGGGCACGCGCTCGGAGTCGCTGCCGTACGCGTTGCCGGTGAAGATCGGCTCGAGTGCAGTCTTCCGCTCGATGCCATCGAGTCCGGCAGCGATCATGCCTGCAACGGCGAGGTAGGGATTCACGTCTCCGCCCGGTACGCGATTCTCGAGACGCAGCGACTGGCCGTGGCCGACGAGGCGGAAGGCGCAGGTGCGGTTATCGCGGCCCCAGCGAATCGCAGTGGGGGCGAAGGAGCCCTCGACATAGCGCTTGTAGCTGTTGATCTGCGGCGCGAAGAGCAGGGTGAGCTCGCGCATGTGAGCGAGCTGACCGGCGATGAAGGCCTTGCCGAGGTCGGAGAGACCTTCCTCGTCCTTGTCATCGGCCATGACCATTGATCCGTCGGTGCCGCGGAACGAGAGGTGGATGTGGCAGGAGTTTCCCTCGCGCTCGTTGTACTTGGCCATGAAGGTCAGCGCCATGTCCTCCTGCGACGCAATCTCCTTCGCACCGGTCTTGTAGACCACGTGGTTATCGCAGGTGTTGAGCGCATCGCGGTACTTGAAGGCGATCTCATGCTGGCCGAGATTGCACTCGCCCTTCGCGCTCTCGACGGTCATGCCGGCGCTGTACATCTCATTGCGGATGCGACGCAGCAGGGGCTCAACACGAGCGCCGCCGAGCATCGAGTAGTCGACGTTGTAGAGATTCGCAGGGGTGAGGTTGCGGTAGCCGTTGATCCAGGCTTCCTCGTAGGTGTCGAGGAAGACGATGAACTCGAGCTCGGTTCCGACGAATGCCCCCATACCCGCGGCCTCGAGACGATCGAGCTGCTTCTTCAGCACCTGGCGGGGCGAGGCGACGACCGGGCTGCCGTCCTCCCAGAGCACGTCGCAGAGCACGCCCACTGCCCCGGGCTGCCAGGGAATGCGATGCAGGGAACTCAGGTCGGGGCGCATCACCATGTCGCCGTAGCCGGTGTCCCAGGAGCTCATGGCATATCCGTCGACCGTGTTCATGTCGACGTCGACCGCGAGTAGGTAGTTGCAGCCCTCCGTGCCGTGCCCCAGCACCTCGTCGACGAAGAACTGGGCGTGGATGCGCTTGCCGGCCAGGCGGCCCTGCATATCGGTAATCGAGACAGCGACCGTGTCGATCTGCCCGAGCTCGACCTCGCGCTTGAGGGTCTCGACATCGAGGGGAACGTGCCGACTCATTCATGCCTCCGTAGCTGGTGCGTGCACGCACCTCGAATCGGGCAATCTGCCCGAACCGGTGCGAGGCCAACTCTGCCGTAAGCCCCACTCGCCAGGCAGCCCGATGCGGATATCGGCTGCGGGCAGAAGGGCCTACATGGAGGGTCGGGCTCGCCTAGGGTCGGCCCGTGAGCGACACCCCGCCCCCCGACCCCTTTGCGGGGCTTCCGGATGCGGATCGGCTGAGGCGGGTGCCGACCATCGCCGGTGCCCTCGCGGCCGCGCCACTGGCAGGCGGAATCACGAATCGCAATTACAAGGTGACTCTGGACTCCGGACCGGTGGTGGTGCGCGCCTATGAGCACGAGTCCTCCGCGCTGGCCATCAATCGCGATTACGAGCACCGCAATTCCGTGGCGGCCGCCGAGTCGGGGGCCGGTGCGCCGGTGATCGAGTACCTGCCGGCCGAGAACATCCTGATTGTGGGCTGGATTGAGGGGCGCACCTTCAGTGAGGCTGATGTGCGCCTGCCGGACAACCTTCCTCGGATTGCCGAGGCGTGCCGGGTTCTGCACGCGGGGCCCCGATTCGTCAGTGATTTCAACATGTTCGAGATCCAGTCGCGGTACCTCGCCCTGGTGCGCGAACGGGGCTATCGTCTGCCACCGCGCTACGAGGAATTCATGCCCCTGGTAGAACGCATGCGCCGGGTCATGGCCGCGACGGCGGAGCCCACGGTTCCGTGCAATAACGACTTGCTCGCCGGCAATTTCATCGACGAAGGCCCGCGCATTCGCCTGATCGACTACGAGTATTCGGGCAATAACGAGGCAAGTTTCGAGCTCGGCAACATCTGGAGCGAGTCCACCCTGCCTGATGACCTACTCGAGGTGCTGGTCCACTCCTACTGGTCAGGTCTCGGCCCGGCCGAGCTCGAGGCGAAGGTGGCTCGCGCCCGACTCTGGGGCCTGATGAGCAAGTACGGCTGGACCCTGTGGGCCTCGATCTCGGCCTCCATCAGCCCGATCGACTTCGATTACTGGAGCTGGGGGATGGAGAAGTACGAGCGGGCGGTGGCCGAATTCGACGGTCCGGTGGTGGATCGCCTCCTCGCCGTACTCACCAAATAGAGCCTAAATGCACCTTTTGACCGTTAATTTCGTGTAACACCCGTCACATATGTCCCGCGTGTCGCACTTTCACGAAGTCACGACGGGAGCAGACTGCGGCCATTAGTGTCCGATGCCTCGCATTGTCCGAGGGGGAATCGGACTCACCCGCGCTACTGAGGAGGGCAGCGGTGG
>JBEGLG010000151.1:0-8303 GCA_041183645.1 Actinomycetota bacterium
TCCAGCGATGTCTCGACCGTGACCACCGCATTCACGTAGTCGGGCTGCTCGACTCCCCCGACCGGCGCCGTGACATATACCGAGGATTCGGATATCACCCGGATGCCCGCGGTCTCCCGCAAGGCTTCGATCGCACCCGCGAGGGCGGCCCGGGCGTCGCCCAGATTCGCCCCCAGGGCGATCACCGCCCCGGCCATCAGCGCTCCCGGCGAATGGAGATGCTGACATCGGAGAACGGCACGGCGATGGGCGCACTCGGCTTGTGCACGGTGATCTCGACAGCAGTGGCCGAACTGGCTTCGAGCACAGCCTCGGCTATGCGTTCCACGAGAGTCTCGATGAGGTCGTAGGCCTCGCCGGTAATCTGCGCGTGCACGAGCTCAGCGATCACCCCGTAATCAATGGTCAACGCGAGATCGTCTGCGGCGGCGGCGGCGCGAATATCGGTCTCGAGCACGACATCGACGATCAAGGTCTGCCCTTCGGCCTTCTCGAAGTCGAGAACTCCGTGAAAACCGTGGCCGGAGATGCCGGTGATCGTGATGCGATCGGTCATGACGCGGATCCCTTCGCCCAGGCACGCTGCACGAGCAGCGCATCACGAGTACTCGGCACATCATGCACCCGAACCGCCCAAGCGCCATGCTCGGCCGCCAGGGCGCTGATCACGGCACTCGCGCCATCTCGCTCACGTGGCTCACGCGGATTGCCCGCCTCATCGGCAAGCAATGCTCCTAAGAATCGCTTGCGGGATGCGCCGACGAGCACCGGGAAACCCAGCTCGGTGAGCGAATCGAGGCCTTGCAGCAAGGCCCAGTTGTGATCGGCCTCCTTGGCGAAGCCGAGTCCGGGATCGATGATGATGCGGTCGCGGGTGATTCCGGCCGCCTGCGCTGCATCGACTCGAGCACCAATTCCGGCCACGACCTCGGACACCACATCGTCGTAGGACGCCCAGTTCTGCATCTCATGCGAGTGCGCCCGCCAGTGCATGAGGATGATCGGTACGCCAAGCTCGGCGACGGCCGGCAGCATCGCCGGATCGGCAAGACCGCCACTCACATCGTTGACGAGGCAGGCACCGTGCTCGACTGCAGCACAGGCGGTCGAGGCACGCATAGTGTCGATGCTGACCGGGATTCCGGCTGCCACCAGGCCATTGATGACCGGAATGACTCGGCCGCATTCCTCGTCACCCGAGATGCGCGTGGCCCCCGGTCGAGTCGACTCGCCCCCCACATCGATGATGTGCGCCCCTTGGGCGTGCAGCCGGATGCCCTCAGCTATCGCCATCGAGGAGTCGGGAAACCTGCCTCCGTCGGAGAAGGAGTCGGGAGTGGTGTTGAGAACGCCGACGATCAACGGCCCCGACACCGCCATCAGCGCGTCGGGAAGTCCCTGAGGTACTGACTCGACTCGATTCCCGGTCACCCGAGAACGCTATCGCCCTCCGGGAACTAGATCTCCAGCCGAACCGAGGATCCCCGCGCGGAACCACTGAGCACTACCGGCGACTGCGACACGGCGGCCAGCCAGCCCTCACCCATGCCCGGAAGCGCCTCGGTGAGTAGTCCATCGGACTCCAGGCTCACCACGAGGTTCCCGGTTGCCGAGATAGCTATGCCCGCAGAGACCGATCGTGCCCCTCCGTGGCGAATGGCGTTGGCGATGAGCTCCTCGAGGGCGCGGACGCCCGTGGAAAGGCGAGGGTCATCACGTGCCACTCCATCGGCGACCACGACGTCAAGCTGAGCGATACCGGCCCACGCCTCCGTGACTCGGGAGAGGCGGTCCAAGGGCGATTCGCGGAAAGTCCGGAAGTCCTCGGATAGCGATCTGTTCGCGAGCGCCCCCAGCCGTTCCAGCGCCTGACGAGCCTGATCGTCATCGCGGAGTCTGCTTGCCGAGTCGAGTTGCAGTGCGAGGCCGTGCAGTTCAGCCTGAAGGGAATTGTGAATGAAGGCCGCGAGTTCGCTCGGGCTGCCCTGAAGGCCCTCCCCCGAAACCCCTCGCATCTCGATGACGCGCCGCTCGACAAGGGCGAGGATGACGGCACGGTCCGCCCCCGCGAGTGAGATCGCCGAGCCACCGAGAATGAGTGCACCGAGGGCGATGATCAAGAACACCGTGACGGGCGAGCTCATCAATGCCGGATAGCCCATCACCTGAATCACCAGGTCAGTGAGCACGACCGGGATCACGGAGCATGCCACCAGGAGGATTGGTCCCAGGAAGCGACGCTGGGCCCGCATCACGAGACGTCCGAGCACCAGGCAGACAAGAAGCATCAACGTCGAGATCGCGAGACTCAATGTGCCCCTCGCGAATCCGAACAGCGACACTGCGCCTGCGATGCCACATGCGAGCCACACGGCTATTACCGGAAGAATCGGCACCGGCAGGCTCAGCAAGGCATCGTGAATGAGCTGGCCCACTCGCGCACGCGGCTCCGCGAGCTCGCTGCTGAACCAGATGCGATGACTCAGCGGTCGCAGCGAGTGCTCGATCTCTGCCCGAATCGCCGAGGCGATCTGATCCGAGTGAGCTGCCGACGGAGACGATGACTCAGTGAAGCTCGAGAGTGTTGATTTCAGCCGAAGCATGTCGGGATGCTGATCGAATCCCGGATCAACCATCGGTGCGGCGGTCGAGGCCTGGGCCAGGAGCGCGACGTAGCGCCGCCGATACAGCTCGCGGCTTGCATCAAAGAGTCCGATGAGCGTCATCCACACGGTTATCGACGTCACCGAATTCAGGACTCGCATGCCGCCAGGCCCCGAGGGCCCTGCTCCGATCAGGTTGAGCCCGATCATCAGTGCCACTCCACGCACCAATCCGGCAGTGACGACAGCGATGAAGAAGGTCGCCGGGGAGGTGAGCCGACGACTGCTGAGAATTCGGTCGACTGCGAGTGCGACGACGTCGGCCACGAGCGTCACGGCGAGCGAGACAAGGAAGAGCGGCATGAAGCCGGCGTGCAGCGAACCGAGAGTGCCCAAGATCGCAATGACCGACGTGATCGAGTACAGCCCGAGCACCAGCGGAGTTATTCGCAGGAGCGGAAGGAGCCCGCGCACGTTCACGGCAATGCCTTGCCTGAGAGCTCGAAGTAACTTCGCGCCAGCTGAATTCGACTGTTGCCCGACGTTCGAGCGATGTCGAGAACCTCAAGGATTCGGCCGATGGTGCGCTCGACGGCCTTTTCACCCACGCCCATCTCCGAAGCAATCTCCGCATTCGATCGACCGAGGGAGACGAGTCGAAGAACCTCGATCTGGTTCGGCGTGAGACCCGCCGCCGACTTTGTCACGCGGGTGTCCTTCAGCGGATGTCGGCGTGCATCGACAATGAGGTCACGGAGCATGCCGGGATCCTCGAGTTGCCCCTTGACGAGGAATCGTGAGCCGCGCGGCAATTCACGACCGCGAGGATCGAGGAATCTCGGATCACTGAAGCTCGTCAGAAAGATGATGCCGATGTCGCAATGGCGCTCACGGAGTGCGTGCGCCACATCAACTCCGGTGGGCCCTGGCCCTAAGTCCAGATCGAGAATGGCGACATCCGGTGAGGCATCCTCGACGGAGGAAAGCGCATCCTTCGCCCCCGCGCATGCGGCTATGACCTCAATGCTGAGCGCTGCAAGAGCAGCGCTCAGCATTGATCGCACGAACGGCTCGTCCTCGACGAGGATGACGCGTGCGAGTGTCATCTGCCGATTATTCCTCGAAGAGGTGACGCTTAGGCCTTGTTGCGCACAGAAGTCTGGAAGGCCGCTGCGACAGCTGCACCGGCCGCGATTCCCATCAGCGCTGTCTCGCGTGAGGTCCAGTCAGTCGCGATGCCCACGACGAGCAGAGCCAGCAGGATCAGCGCACCCAGCCACTTGAGGCCGTTCATCAGCGGACGCGACAGTGAGCCTTCCGAGTGCCACGGGAAGATCGTCACGACCATGAGTCCGACGGCAAACCCGAGAATTCCGGTCTGCCAGGAGGCCGCATCCTGAACGAGAGCCACGATCAGCAGCACGAGCACGAAGATTCCGACTATGACATTGATGATGGTGCGTGACATCTGATTCCCTCCCCCGGCCGTCCATCGGCCTTGGCCGGAGCCTGCACGGCTCACCTCGCCATTGCCAGCCACGAGTGGGGGTAACCCACCGTGAATTCGTCGATCAGCGCCCGGTGATGAGGGCCATCGCCTCGGCACGCGACGCAGGATCGCGTAGGGAACCGCGCACAGCACTGGTGATCGTGCGCGAGCCGGGCTTGCGCACACCGCGCATCGACATGCACAGGTGCTCGCACTCCATGACCACTATCGCGCCGCGCGGCTCGAGAATGCGCACGAGGGAATCGGCCACCTGAGTGGTCAAGCGCTCCTGCACCTGGGGCCGCTTGGCAAAGACATCGACGAGGCGCGCGAGCTTCGACAGCCCGGTGATGCGGCCATTCGCATTGGGGATGTAGCCGATGTGCGCGACACCGTGGAAGGGAACCAGGTGATGCTCGCAGGTGGAGTACAGCTCGATATCGCGCACGATGACCATCTCGTCGTGCCCCGCATCGAAGGTGGTGGTCAGCACTTCCTCCGGCTGCTGACGAAGACCGGCGAACATCTCCGCGTAGGCGCGGGCCACTCGTGCAGGAGTATCGCGCAGGCCATCGCGGTCGGGATCCTCGCCGATGGCGATGAGCAGCTGGCGAACCGCCGCCTCGGCCGATTCGGAATCAAACTCGCCCGACACGACTCCCTCGGGCAACGACACCGGATCGATGCCGGTCATCAGATCTCATTCTCGGTTGCCTCGACCACCACGGCATCGACGACATCGACCGAGCCATTGCTCGCCTGACGTGAAGCGGCCTGGCGCTGCAGGGCTTCGTGCGCTGCCTGCACGGGGCCGTTGGTATCAGGGCGACGCCGTGCCGAGCCTGTCCAGGCCGGACGCGGCTCACGCAGTGACAATGCCTCGAAGATCGCCTCGATCTCGGCCTTGTCGAGGGTCTCCTTCTCGAGGAGATCGACGACGAGTGCGTCGAGCACATGACGGTTGGCGACGAGAACCTCGTATGCCTCCTGATGCGCGGTCTCGATGAAGCTGCGGACCTCTTCGTCGATCGCCGCGGCGATCTCCTCGGAGTAGTCGCGCACATGGCCCATGTCGCGACCGAGGAAGACCTCTCCTTGCTCCTGGCCGTAGCGAATCGCGCCGAGGCGCTCGGTCATGCCGTACTGAGTGACCATCGCGCGTGCGACTGAGGTGGCCTTCTCGATGTCATTCGATGCACCGGTGGTCGGATCGTGGAAGATCAGCTCTTCGGCAGCGCGACCACCGAGCATGTACGCGAGGGTGTTCTGCATCTCGCTGCGCGTGGTCGAGTACTTCTCCTGATCAGGCAGCACCATCGTGTAACCGAGGGCGCGACCGCGCGGCAGGATCGTGATCTTGTGCACGGGATCAGTGCCCGGCAGTGCGGCGGCAACGAGAGCGTGGCCCGCCTCGTGGTACGCGGTGATGAGCTTCTCGTGGTCGTCCATCAGGCGCGTGCGCTTCTGCGGGCCGGCGATCACGCGATCGATGGCCTCGTCGAGCGCCTCGTCGTCGATCTGAGTACGGCCCAGGCGAGCGGTCATGAGCGCGGCCTCGTTGAGCACGTTGGCGAGATCGGCACCGGTGAAGCCCGGAGTGCGACGCGCGACCGCGCGCAGGTCGACCTCGGGAGCCATCGGCTTGCCGGTCGCATGCACCTTGAGGATTGCCTCGCGACCATTGAGATCAGGACGGTCGACAGCGATCTGGCGGTCGAAACGACCGGGGCGCAGCAGCGCCGGATCGAGAATGTCGGGGC
The DNA here is from genome assembly GCA_041183645.1 of Actinomycetota bacterium. GTDB lineage: Bacteria > Actinomycetota > Actinomycetes > S36-B12 > S36-B12 > CAIKZY01. Next base: position 5,853 of record JBEGLG010000151.1, read on the forward strand.
GGTTGGTCGCCGCGATGAGAATGACGTTCTGGCTGACGTCGAAGCCGTCCATCTCGACCAGCATCTGGTTGAGGGTCTGCTCGCGCTCATCATGGCCACCGCCCAGGCCGGCGCCGCGGTGACGCCCGACGGCATCGATCTCGTCGATGAAGATGATTGCCGGCGCATTGGTCTTGGCCTGCTCGAAGAGGTCGCGCACGCGGCTCGCTCCGACACCCACGAACATCTCGACGAAGTCGGAGCCGGAGATGGAGAAGAAGGGCACGCCCGCCTCGCCGGCAACAGCGCGCGCGAGCAGGGTCTTGCCGGTGCCGGGCGGGCCATAGAGCAGCACGCCCTTGGGGATCTTGGCGCCGACCGCCTGGAACTTCGCAGGCTCGGCGAGGAACTCCTTGATCTCCTGGAGCTCCTCGACTGCCTCATCGGCGCCGGCCACATCGGCGAAGGTGGTCTTGGGCATGTCCTTGCTGATGACCTTGGCCTTGGACTTGCCGAAGCTCATGATCTTGTTGCCGCCGCCTTGCATCTGGCCCATGAAGAAGAAGAGCAGGAAGACGACGAGGATCACCGGAAGCAGCGAGACGAGAAGCGTGACGAGCAGGCTCTCGGTCGGAACGACGACGTTGTAGCCGCCGGGCAGCTGGCCGGCATCGGCCTTGACCTGGAGTAGTTCCTGCAGGTTGACGCCCTGGCCGGTGATGTAGGAGGTGCGGACCTTCGAGCCATCCTTGAGGGTGAGCTCGAGTACCTGATCGCGATCGGTCAGGGTCGCGGTATCGACCTTGCCTGCCTGGATATCGGCGACGGCCACCCCGGTGTCGACGTCTTGGGGGCCACCCACGTTGCTGAGCAGGCTCGAGCCGATGAGAACGGCGGCAATGGCCAGCACGATCCAGAAGATCGGGCCCTTGATGATGCGTCGGAAATCCACCTCATGAGGTTACCTGGTCCACGAGGGGTCGGCTCCCGCGGATGCGGGGGTTCCTCCCAGGGCGGACGCCACCGGCAGACCGCCCCGCACGGGGGCGGGTCAGCCCTCAGGCGCCGTAGACGTGGGGGGCGAGGATCGCGACAGACCGCAGATTGCGGTACTTCTGGGCGTAATCGAGGCCGTAGCCCACGACGAACTCATTCGGGATGTCGAATCCGCAGTACTTGGGGGTGATCTGGACCTTCACCGCGTCGGGCTTGCGCATCAAGGTGAACACCTCGACTGATGCGGGCCCGCGTGAGGAAAGATTCCGGAGCAGCCACGACAGGGTCAGACCCGAATCCAGGATGTCCTCGACCACGAGCACGTGCCGCCCGGCGATATCCGCATCGAGATCCTTGAGGATGCGCACGACGCCACTGCTCTTGGTTCCGGAGCCGTAGGACGACACCGCCATCCAGTCCATGCCCACATGCCGGGTGAGCGAGCGGGCGAGATCGGCCATGACCATGACTGCGCCCTTGAGAACGCCGACGAGCAGGAGATCCTGGCCCTCGTAGTCGATCTCGATTTGATCGGCGAGCTCCTTGATGCGCGCGTGAATCTGCTCCTCGGTCAGGAGGACTTCAGCGAGGTCATTACCGAGATCATCAGCGTGCACGCTTCACTCCAAATCCGAGGGCCAGAACATCAGCCTTCCATACTCGCGGGCTGCATTCACCCGACCGGGCAGATTGAGTGTCCCCTGACCATGCCATCGGGTGATCAGCTCGTCGATTCCGGCGATGTGGCCGGCATCGATCTCCGTCGAACCACAGCGCTCGCACAGCGACTTGTATATCCGCGTGCGAATCGCCCGCGGCATGGTGTCGAGGGCTGCGATCTCCATCGAGTAGCCCGATTGGGTTTCAACTACGTGCGTGGCCAGTTCGACCGCGGCCCATGCATCGAGCGCATCGGCATCATCGCGAAGTAGCTGAGCCGATCGCGAGAGCCCGCCGACAACGCCCTCGCCCAGCGTCTCTGCGAGTAATGGCAGCGCGGCGCGCACCCGCACGCGAGCGAACGAGGGATCGGAATTATGCGGATCCCGCCACGGGGTCACGTCGATGCGCGAGCACTCCTCGTTCGCGCACTCGTGCACCACCGCGCGCGGGAGATCAAGTAAGGGCCGTCGCCAGAGTCCCTGTGCGGGTGACATCGCAGCCAGCGATCGAGCCCCCGAGCCACGCGCCAGCCGCAGCAGCACTGTCTCGGCCTGATCCTCACGCGTGTGACCGAGCAGCACGGCTGCCGCGCCGAGTGATGCGGCCGCGGAGGCGAGTGCCGCGTAACGGGCTTCGCGGGCCGCCGCCTCGGGGCCGCCGGTCGTGCCCACCTGCACTCGCTCGATGGTCACGGGGGCGAGGCCGAAAGCCTGGCAGGCCATCGCGGCCTCGTGAGCGACCTCGGCCGACGACTCCTGTAATCCGTGATCGACGATGACCGCGCCGACGGCGAACTGCTGCCGACTGCCTACC
>JBEGLG010000152.1:0-4253 GCA_041183645.1 Actinomycetota bacterium
TACGAGCGAGTGCGCGAGACACGATGAGGATTCACTCGCTGCGATTCGCAGCCCTCGGCCCCTTCGCCGGCGAGGAGTTCATCGATTTCGATGCACTCGGGTCAAGTGCGCTGTTCCTGATCGACGGTCCCACCGGAGCGGGCAAGTCGACGATCATCGACGCAATCGTGTTCGCCCTCTACGGCGATGTCGCGGGGGAGGCCTCCGACAAGGAGCGCCTGCGCTCCGCTTTCGCCGCCCCGGAGATCGAGTCCTTCGCCGAGCTCGACTTCTCCACGATGTCAGGTCGCTATCGCGTGCGCCGCACGCCTGCATATGAGCGAGCGAAGAAGCGCGGAAGTGGCACGACGGCCGAAGCCGCCACCGTGCAGGTCTGGCAGTCGGTCGGCGATCACACCTGGGAGCCGCTCAGCACTCGTCATGCCGAGGCCGATGCCGAGATCACGCGTGCGGTCGGGCTGACGCGCAGCCAATTCCTCCAGACGGTCGTGCTCCCTCAGGGCGAGTTCGCGACCTTCCTTCGCTCGGAGAGCGCGGATCGACTCCCGATTCTCGAGCGCATCTTCGCGACAGAGGTCTACAGCAGGATCCAGGCAGCCTTCGACGACGAGCGCCGAGCCGCGTTGCGGGCCCGTGAGCAGTCGCTCTCGGATCTGCAGAGTGCCCGCGATGTGCTGCGCGGTCGACTCGAGGGAAGTGCCTTCGAGGTCGACGCGGCGCACGACTTGGCGACTTGGCCTGATCAGCGCGATGCGCTTCTGGAGCAACTACGTGAGCACGTAGTCGCATCCGCCGCGGCTACCGCGCACAGTGACGAGCGCCTGGCGCAGGCCACGGCGCGCATGGACTCCCTGATCGCATCCGAGCAGGCCGCCAAGGCCGAAGCCGCGGCACGACGGCGGCTCGATGACGCCGAGGGCACCGTCGCGAGGCTGAGCATCGGGATCGACCTGGCAGGTGGGGAACTCGACGCGGCGATCGCGCGAGGGGAGTTCGAGATCGAGTCCTGCGCGGCCGACAGCGCTGTCGAGAGCGCGCTGCCCGCACTCCGTCAGCAGGCTGCCGCTGCGCTCGGTGATATCGAGGGCCATGACCTGTCGATCGCCGAGCTTGAACGAGCTCGCGATCAGGTGATCCCCGCCCGGATGGCGGCTTTCGTCACCGGCCTGCGCGCTGAGGTCAGCGATGCCGAACGCACTTTTGCCGCGCATGAACAACAGGTCGATGACATGCGCGCTACGCGCGTGCTCGGCCTCTCGGGCGAGCTTGCCCAGGCTCTCACTGAGGGCGAGGCCTGCCCGGTGTGCGGCTCCTGCCAGCACCCCGCGCCAGCTCCGGTGCATCCCGATCACGTGAGTGCCGAGGTTGTCGCGGAGCACGTGGAGGAATTGCAGAGGCAGCGCGATCTGCTCGACGACCTGCGCACCCGTGTGGCGGTCGTGACCGCCTCGGCGCCAACCGCCCCTGCGCCGGACGCCGAGGCGGCGGCGGCCCGGGAATCCCACGAGGCCATGCTCGATGCCCTCCAGCGCGATATCGACGATCTCGCCGGGATCAGTACCCGGATCGAGGAGATCCGAGCACAGCGTGCGGGGGCGCAGAGCACGTACGACGACTGTGTCGCGCGGATCGAGGCCGATAGTGCTCGAGTTCTCGCGGCACGGGGCGAGTTCGACAGCGTCGCCGAACGCGCGCAGTCCCTTCGCGCCACGCGCCGTGCACATGTCGGACTCCGTGAAGCCCTCGCACTTCGCGATCAGGCTCGCGCCAGCCTCGAGTCGCTGGACGCAGGCGTTCCCGCGACGGCGCATGATGACGCTGCGCTCGCCGCGGCCAGGCTCGACCGCGAGGAGGCCAGCGCGGCTGCGCGGCGCGCCACCTCGGTCTCGACCGCGGCCACTCGCCTGCAGGAGACTGTGAGTGAGCTCTGCGCAGCCGTCGATCTGGCCCAGGCTGCACACGAATCTGTCGTGCGCGAGTCGGCGGCCACGATCCGCCTGGCCCAGGCACTCCAGGGCTCCGGCGGCCACTCGTTGAGTGCCTATGTCGTGCAGCGGGCCTTCGACGAGGTTGTCGAGGCGGCGAATGTCCGTCTCGCCTCCATGCTCGGCGGTCACTTCAGGCTCGTCACGACCCAGGAGCGCACCGGTGCGCGACGCACGGGTCTTGGCCTCGGGCTCAAGGTGCGCGATCTCCGCACCGATACCGAGCGCCGCACGACCACGCTCTCGGGCGGCGAGAGCTTCTGCGCGTCGCTGGCCCTGGCCCTCGGCCTGGCCGATTCCGTACGGGCCCATGCCGGGGGAGTCGAGATCGGGATGCTCATCATCGACGAGGGCTTCGGCGCCCTGGATATCGAGCGACTCGGCGACGTCATGGCCGAGCTGCTGAGGTTGCGGTCCGATGGTCGATCCGTGGGCGTCATCAGTCATGTGACGGAGATGAAGCAGGCCATTCCCGAGCGGATCGACGTCGTTCCCGCCGCCACGGGCAGCACCCTCAGTGTCCGCTGGATGAGCTGACCCGGGATTCAGGAGGCCGGGGACGCCCGAGCGCCCAGATGGCAGGATGGCGCGCATGACCGAGAGCACCCGTGGAGTCCTCAACACCCTGATCGGCCGGTTGGGCCCTGATCTTTCGCTGGCCGAGCGTTCGGCGCTGTTCGCTGCCGCGGCCTCCGTGGGGCCGTCGTTCGAGCCCGGACTCCAGCCGCGGCGCACGATCGACCAGGCGATTGCCACCGGAGTCATCTCCGCCACCACGCTCTCGGCAGTCACCGCGACCCAGTCGATCATCGAGTCGATCGGCAGCACCATTGCCCGCGGACGCACCACCTCAGGTTCCGCGGCCGCGCGGCTGGCCTTCGCCGTGGGCACGAATGCGCTGATCGGCGCCGCTGCTGAGGGTCTGGCCCGCGCCCTGCCCCCGCATGAGGATGAGCGTCCGCGACGCGGACTCCTGCGCGTGGCTGCCAACCGCGCGGCTCGCGTTGCTGCTGTCGGCGCCGGACTCTCGGCCGTGATCGGCACCATCGACATCATCGCCGAGGCGCGTCCGGGCACGGCCTGGCTCAAGCGGGTCCCGCTCGCGCTCCCCGCAGGCACTGCGGTGTCGGCGTACGAGATCCATCGCGTACACCAGCGCGCCTCGGCACTCGGCGACACCACGATCGCCAATGTCTCCACGCGCAACTCGACCCTGATCGCGATCGGTGTCGGTGCCGGCGTCCTGGGTCTGCAGGGCGGCGAAGGTCTCGTCGCGCGCGGTGTCTCGAATGGGCTGAAGAGGATCGCCCCGTCGTATGACGCGGTGTCGAACCCGATCGGCCACCTGGTGGCCATGGGCCTGCTGGGCGGAGCGATGTACGCCGGCTATGAGTACGCGGTGCGTCGAGTCGAGCAGGGCGGCGCGGCGATCGAGCCGGCCTACGACACTCCGCCGACGAGCCCCTTCGTCTCCGGTGGTCCGGGCAGCCTGGTGCCCTTCGACACGCTCTCACGCGAGGGCCGCCGCTTCACGAACATGGTGCTGACGCGCGAGGAGATCGCCGCGGTCATGGGCAAGCCCGCCAAGGCCGACCCGGTGCGCGTCTTCGTCGGCCTCGATACGGCGGCCGAGCTCGAGGACCGAGTCGACATCCTGATGGACGAGATGATCCGCGCCGGCGCCTTCGAGCGCGAGGTGCTGGCCTTTGCCTCGCCCACTGGCTCCGGCTACATCAACTATGTCTTCGCCGAGGCGCTCGAGTACATGACCCTGGGCGACTGCGCCATCACCACGATGCAGTACTCGATGCTGCCGTCATCAATGTCGCTGACGCGCACGGGTCTCGCGATCGAGCAGAACCGCGCGCTCATGCACGCGATGGTCGGCTACATGCGCGGTATATCCGAGAGCAAGCGCCCGAAGTTCGTGCTCTTCGGCGAGAGTCTCGGAGCTCTCACCATGCAGGACATCTGGAGGCATCGCACCGTCGAGGCGATCGATCGCGACTTCGTGCATTCCTCGATCTTCCTCGGCACCCCCTCGGCCACCGAGTTCGCGAAATCGTGGCGCCTGGATCCCGAGAGAGTCGATCCGAAGAACAGCGTGATCGAGGTCGATGACTACGGCCAGTACCTGGCCATGGACGACTCCGCGCGCGCGACTGCTCGGCACATCCTGATCAGTCACTTCGACGATCCGATCCCGAAGTTCGGCACCAACCTGCTGATGCGCCAGCCCTGGTGGCTCGGGCCCGAGGCCGAGCGTCC
>JBEGLG010000153.1:0-5870 GCA_041183645.1 Actinomycetota bacterium
CCGATGTACGACCAGATCCTCGTGCCGTCGGAGGCCTCGCTCCCCATCGATCCGTCGACTGATGCACCCGAGGGCTTCACCGAGGAGCAGCGCGGCGTGCCCGGCGGCTTCATGGGCGACCCCGATGTCATGGACACCTGGGCCACCAGCTCGCTCACCCCGCAGATCGCCGGCGGCTGGGAGCGCGACCCCGATCTCTTCTCGCGCGTCTTCCCGATGGATGTTCGCCCGCAGGCACACGAGATCATCCGCACCTGGCTTTTCTCGACCGTCGTGCGCGCCGACCTCGAGGAGCACGTGCTGCCCTGGCAGCATGCCGCGATCTCCGGCTGGATCCTCGATCCCGATCGCAAGAAGATGAGCAAGTCGAAGGGCAATGTCGTCACGCCTGCCGACCTGCTCGTCGAGTACTCCTCCGACGCCGTGCGCTACTGGGCGGCCTGCGGTCGCCCGGGCACCGACACCGCCTTCGACGTCGGCCAAATGAAGATCGGCCGCCGCCTGGCGATCAAGATCCTCAACGCGAGCAAGTTCGTGCTCGGCTTCGATGCGCAGGAGAACCCCGCTGCGATCACCGAGGCAGTCGACAAGGCACTGCTTGCCCGGCTTGCCACGACAGTCGATCAGGCCACGCGAGCATTCGAGGACTTCAACTACGCGAAGGCACTCGAACTGGCCGAGACCTTCTTCTGGAACTTCACCGACGACTACGTCGAGCTGGTCAAGGAGCGTGCCTACGGCCAGCAGGGCGAGGCGAAGGCTGCATCGGCAAAGGCCACCCTCGCGGCAGCACTCAAGACGCAGCTCGCACTCTTCGCGCCGTTCCTGCCCTTCGTGACCGAAGAGGTGTGGTCGTGGTGGCAGGAAGGCTCGGTGCACCGCTCGGCCTGGCCGACCACCGAGGGCCTGACCTTCGACGGTGCCGATGCCGACCTGATCACCGATCTTGCGGCCGTGCTCACCCAGGTGCGCAAGGCCAAGAGCGAGGCCGGCGCCTCGATGAAGGCCGAGGTCTCGAGTGCCGTGATCACCGCGCCTGCGGCGGCGATCGCCCGTCTGTCTCAGGCCGAGGGCGATATCAAGGCCGTGGGCCGCATCGCCGAGCTGTCCTTCGCCGAGGGAGCCCAGATCGACGTGGCCGTCACTCTGGCACCCACGGAGTAATTCACGAGCATCACGACGAAGGCCCGCAGCATTCGCTGCGGGCCTTCGTGCTGACTGAGTACTAGGCGGTCTTTTCGCCGCGCACCCGACGCGGCGCCTCACGGGCCACCAGGGTCGGATTGACGTTGTGCTTGACGACATCGCCATTGATGACGACCTTGGCGACATCCTCGCGGCTGGGCACGTCGTACATCACGTTGAGCAGGGTCTCCTCGAGGATGGCACGCAGGCCACGGGCGCCGGTGCCGCGCATGAGCGCAAGGTCGGCGATCTCGTCAAGGGAATCCTCGGTGAACTCGAGTTCGACGCCATCGAGCTCGAACAGGCGCTGGTACTGCTTGACCAGCGCGTTCTTCGGCTCGACGAGAACCGAGACCAGGGCCTCGCGGTCGAGCTTGGCGACAGCGGTGAAGACAGGCAGTCGGCCGATGAACTCGGGAATCATGCCGAACTTCAGGAGATCCTCGGGCATCGCGTACTGGAAGACGTCGGTCATGTCACGCTCGTCTTCCTCGCGCTCGCCGTCGATGAGATCGAAGGTGAAGCCCAGGGCCTTCTTGCCCAGGCGCTGCTCGATGATCGAGTCGAGGCCCGCGAAGGCACCGCCGACGATGAACAGCACGTTGGTGGTGTCGATCTGGATGAACTCCTGGTGCGGATGCTTGCGACCGCCCTGCGGCGGAACCGAGGCCGTGGTGCCCTCGAGGATCTTCAGGAGTGCCTGCTGCACGCCCTCGCCGGAGACATCGCGAGTGATTGACGGGTTCTCGCTCTTGCGGGCGACCTTGTCGATCTCATCGATGTAGATGATGCCCTTCTCGGCCTTCTTGACGTCGTAGTCAGCGGCCTGGATGAGCTTGAGCAGGATGTTCTCGACATCCTCGCCGACATAGCCGGCCTCGGTCAGGGCCGTGGCATCGGCGATGGCGAACGGCACATTGAGCATGCGCGCCAGGGTCTGCGCCAGCAGGGTCTTGCCGGAGCCGGTCGGGCCAAGGAGCAGGATGTTGGACTTCGCGAGCTCGATGTTGTCGTCCTTGGGGCGATCGCTCTCGCCGGCCTGGACGCGCTTGTAGTGGTTGTAGACGGCCACCGACATCGCCTTCTTCGCGACGTTCTGGCCGATGACGTACTGATCGAGGAACTCGAAGATCTCGCGCGGCTTGGGCAGATCGCCCCACTGCACATCAGAGGCCTCGTTGAGCTCTTCCTCGATGATCTCGTTGCAGAGATCGATGCACTCGTCGCAGATGTAGACGCCGGGGCCGGCAATGAGCTTCTTGACCTGCTTCTGACTCTTTCCGCAGAACGAGCACTTGAGCAGATCGCCACTCTCGCCGATGCGTGCCACAAGTGCTCCTTTCGCGTCCGAGGACGCCCCGATAGCCCAGAGGGGAACTGGGCTGTTTAGACCGTACCGTGAGGGGCAGTCGAACGCGCGGCATGAGCCTTACGACACACCCGGGGAAGTCGGGCGAAAGGGGATGACATCAGGCCTTGCGTGAGGAGATAACGGCGTCGATGATTCCGTACTCCTTGGCCTGCTCAGCGGTCAGGATCTTGTCGCGCTCGATGTCCTTGGCGACCTGCTCAGCCGTGCGTCCGGTGTGGTGGGCGAGGATGCCCTCCATCTCGGTGCGCATGCGGATGATCTCGTTCGCCTGGATCTCGATATCGGAGCCCTGACCGCCGCCCTCGGTGTACGGCTGATGAATCAGCACGCGTGCGTGAGGAAGGGCGAAGCGCTTGCCCGGAGTTCCCGCAGCGAGCAGCACGGATGCCGCAGAGGCCGCCTGGCCCAGGCACACGGTCTGGACCTGCGGTTTGACGAACTGCATGGTGTCGTAGATCGCCGTCATCGCGGTGTACGAGCCACCGGGCGAGTTGATGTAGATCTGGATATCGCGATCGGGATCCATCGACTCGAGGCACAGCAACTGGGCCATCACATCGTCGGCCGAAGCATCGTCGATCTGAACGCCGAGGAAGATGATGCGCTCCTCGAAGAGCTTCGTGTAGGGGTTGTGCACGCGCTCGCCCGTGGCCGAGCGCTCGCGAAACTCCGGAAGGATGTAACGCGAGACCGGATCGAGCATGCTCATCGGGTTCATCACTTGGTGTCTCCCTTGCCCTTGCGCGCGGTTGCACTCGGCGCATCGGCCGAGGTCGAGTACACGTGATCGATGAGGCCGTACTCCTTGGCCTCCTCGGCATCGAACCAGCGGTCGCGATCGGAGTCCTTCTCGATCTGCTCGATGGTCTGGCCGGAGTGCTCGGCGATGAGCAGCGCCATGCGCTTCTTGATGAAGAGCATCTGCTCGGCCTGGATCTTGATATCGCTTGCGGTTCCGCCGAGGCCACCCGAAGGCTGATGCATCATGATGCGGGTGTTCGGGGTGGCGAAGCGCTTACCCGGTGAACCGGCGACGAGCAGAAACTGGCCCATCGATGCGGCAAGGCCCATGGCCACGGTCGCCACGTCGTTCGGGATCAGCTGCATCGTGTCGTAGACGACCATGCCGGCGCTGATCGAGCCGCCGGGCGAGTTGATGTACAAGGTGATGTCCTTGTCAGGATCCTCGGCGGCGAGCACCTGGAGCTGCTTGGCGATGCGGTTGGAGTTCTCGTCCATCACCGGACCCTCGAGCCAGATGATGCGCTCGCGGAGAAGTCGCTCGTCGAGCATGTCGCCGAAACCGGACATGCCGCTGGCACCTCGCAGCTGCGGAACGTAGATGTCGCTCGAGTGAATCTCGTTCACTGTGCCTCCTGTACTTCCCTGTTGGCCGTCACTAGACCCTAACGTGGGCGGGGTCGAATGACTTCCCGTGTCCGTGCGTGTTCGCCCGAGGCCAAATAGGCAAGGGAAAGGGGCGGTGGTTGCCCACCGCCCCTTTCACGAATGCACGATCAATTACTCGGCGGCGAGGGCTCCATTGAGCTCTGCATCCAGTGCCTTCAGGTCGACCGCATTGCCGTCGGCATCGACGACAGTCGCCGACTCGAGAACGACAGCCAGGGCCTTCGCGCGGCGGATGTCCTGGATCGCCATCGGAACCTGGCCGGCCTCGACGAGTGCCTGGGCGAACTGATCGGGGCTCATGCCATAGCGCGGTGCCTGCTGCACCAGCCAGGCGGAGAGCTCGGACTCACCGACGGAGACTTCCTCCTGCTCGGCGATCTTGTCGAGGATGAACTGGCTCTTGAGGGCCTCGCGTGCCTGCTGCTCGACCTCGACGCGATGCTCCTCGCCACTGTCGTGGCCATCCTCGAAGTGAGCCTCGACCTCTGCGGTGATGACGCCCTCCGGAAGGGGAATGTCGATCGACTCGACGAGAACCTCGTGCACCTTGTTACGTGCCTCAGCACCCTGCTCGAGTCGCTTCAGGCGAACGAGACGGGTCTTGACGTCATCTTGCAGCTCGGCGACGGTGTCGAACTCCGAGGCCAGCTGCGCGAAGTCGTCGTTGAGCTCGGGAAGCTCGCGCTCGCGCACGCCCGAGATCGTGACATTGACGGTCAGCGGGATGCCGGTCCAGTCGCCGTTCTGCGGGGTGAACTCGAAGGAGCGAGTGTCGCCGGCCTTCGCGCCGCGCACGGCCTCGTCGAAACCGGGGAGCATGCCCTCGGTGCCGAGCTCGTACGAGAGCGCATTGCCGATGAGATCCTCGACGGCGTCGCCCTCGGGGGTGGCACCGGCGATGTCGACCAGGAGCACATCGCCATCAGCGGCAGCGCGCTCGACATCCTTGAGGGTGGCGAAGCGAGCGCGCAGGGAGTCGACCTGGGCGCTGACGTCGTCGTCATTCGGGACGGCGTTGGCGACCTCGACGCGAAGCGACGAGAACTCGGGGAGATCGAACTCGGGGCGCACGTCGACCTCGGCAGTGAACGCCAGGTGCTTGCCATCCTCGATCTCGGTGACGTCGACGGTCGGCTGGCCGACCGGGATCACCTTGTGCTCGCGCACGGCTTCGTCGTAGGCCTTGGGCAGGGCGTCGTTGACGGCCTCCTCGAGCACCGCGCCGCGACCGAAGCGCTGCTCGATGATGCGCGCAGGGACCTTGCCCTTGCGGAAGCCGGGGATGCTGACCTGCTTGCCGATGCGACCGTAGGCGGCATCGAGGCTGTCCTTCATCTCATCGAAGGGAACCTCGACCGTGAGCTTGACCCGGGTCGGGGAAAGGGTCTCGACGTCGCTCTTCACTGCAGATCAATCTCCTGTGTTGATGGGTCACGCCTCGAGGAATCGATGCGCTGGGAGTCGGGGCGGGGAGATTCGAACTCCCGATCTCCTGCTCCCAAAGCAGGCGCGCTAGCCACTACGCTACGCCCCGCGCTGGCCGACCGATTCTAGAGGTGGCACTCCCCTGCCGACGAATCGCGTGCGAGGGCCGAGATCAGGCGGAAACAGGCTGGGCCAGGCGCTCGGCCGGGGCAGCCGCAGGGGCCTTGCCGCGACGAATCACCCAGATGAATGCCGCGAGGGTGATCACGATGTATCCGGCCCACGCCATCAGCTCAAGCCAGGTCATCGACGGGGTCAGGTTGAGGACGGCCCGGAAGCCGGTCGCCACGGCGCCCTCGGGATCGATTGAGCCAGTGAGGTCGAAGGCGTAGTGCCCCTCGCCCGGCAGCCAGGCGGCCTCCTGGAGCTCGGCCACGGCGTACCGGAGCACGCCGGCCGCGATGACGATGAGCAGGAC
>JBEGLG010000154.1:0-6405 GCA_041183645.1 Actinomycetota bacterium
CGTGCCAGGCGCGCAGTATCGAGCACCCGGTTATCGCGCCACGGCTGATCGTGAAGTGCGCACGCGCCCTTGAGGAAGCCGATGTCGTAGGGGGCGTTGTGCGCGACGAGGATCGCATCGCCCGCGAACTCGAGAAAGGCGGGCAGGGCAGTGGCCAGGCGGGGTGCCGACGCCACGGTCGCATTGGTGATGCCGGTCAGCGAGGCGATGAACGGCGGGATGGGCACGCCCGGATTGACCAGGGTGGAGAACTCGCCGATGACCTCGCCGCCTCGGACTTTCACGGCGCCGATCTCGGTGATGCCTGCCTCGACGGGTGTGCCGCCGGTGGTCTCGAGGTCGACGACGACGAAGACGGCGTCGGACAGCGATGTGCCGGCATCGGACAGCGTCAGCTGCACGGAGGCGTCCTGGATCACGCTGCGCACGCTACGTCACCGGGCAGACATCGGCTCACGACGCGACCGATAGGCTTCGGGGGTGTCCGTGACCTTGCCTGATGCCCAAAGTCGCCTGCGCTGCGCGCATTGCGGCAACCTCACCCGATTCGACATCGTGCGGTCCTCGCGCGTGCGCGAGTTCTGGCACCTCGACATGGCAGGTGAGCCGTCGGTCGACGAGACCGAGGTCCTCAGCGAGACCATCGAGTCGATTACCTGCCGCTGGTGCGGCTCGGCCGATCGCATCGAGATCGTGGCGCGGCCGGAGTTTGGTGGGCCGACCCAGGAGGCCGCTGGAGACGGCGGTCCCTGACCGACGTCGGGGTGGGCTCGTAGACGGCGGTCCCTGACCGCTGTCAGACCCCCGATTTAGCGTGGCCGCATGAACATTGACTGCGGTACCTGCCAGGCTCCGGCCACCGCCTGCTCCGACTGCGTGGTGTCCGTCCTTCTCGGCCCGATCAGCCCGGCCGCCTTCGTCCCCGACGAGCACGCCGGCGCCCTGGGCGTCCTGGCCGATTCCGGCCTCATCCCGCCCCTGCGACTGGTGCCTCCTGCCCCTCAGGAGCCCGCTCGAGCCCCTCGTAGGAGGCGGTTCGCCTAGAGGGGAATTCGGCGCGGGTGCCTTGGGGAGACCCGCGGGAAGCCCCCGAAAACCCGTGTTACCGTGGAACTGAACGAGCACCATCCGGCGACGAAAGGGACGACAGGCGTGAGCCCTGCCTTCTCGAGACTGCGCGCGCTGCGCGTGGGCGTCGTGGCCGTGGCTGCGACTGCACTGATGGTGACCCTGATCCCGGGCACGGCCCAGGCGGCGCCGAGCCTCGACCAGGTGCGTACCCAGGTGCAAGATCTCCAGGCCAAGGCCGAGTCCGCCACCGAGCGCTACAACGAGGCGCAGGGCACGCTGACCGAGCTCACCAACAGCCTCCGGGTACTCAACGACCGTCGGGCTCGCCAGAAGAAGGCCCTCGACGCAGTCGTCGGGCAGGTCAATGCCCTGGCGCGTGCCACCTACGCCAGCGGTGGTGTCGACACCTCGCTTCAGGTGTTGCTCGCCGACAACCCCACCCAGTTCCTCGCCCAGGCCTCGGCCCTCGATCAGGTCGCCCAGTCGCAGGGCGCATCGCTGCGACGCACCCAGACCGCTCGCCTGCGCCTGGCCCAGACCGAGGCCGCTGTGGCGCAGAAGCAGGAAGCCGCACAGAAGGTGCGCAACCAGATGGCCGGCGATAAGCGCGAAGCCGATGCGAACCTCGCTGCCGCCGAGAAGGTGCTCAGTGGGCTGGAGTCCGCGCAGCGCCGTCGACTTGAGGCCATCCAGGCCGCCGAGCGTCGGGCCGCGCAGGCCCAGGCGCACAAGACCCTCAGCCAGATCAAGCGGCCGCACAGCGCCGGCGGCGGTTTCAGCGGCGGTACCCGCGCTGCCCTGGCGGTGCGCTACGCCCTTCAGCAGGTCGGTGATCGCTACGTAGCCGCGCAGGCGGGCCCGAACTCCTTCGACTGCTCAGGCCTAACCCTCGCTGCGTGGCGCCAGGCCGGTGTCTCGCTGCCGCACCTGAGTTACTCGCAGTACGCACGTACCAAGCACATCTCGATGAGCCAGTTGCAGCCGGGCGATCTCCTGTTCTTCTTCGGCGGCAGTGTCCACCACGTGTCGATGTACATCGGCGGCGGGCGCATGGTGCATGCCGCGAATCCGCACTCCGGCGTGATCATCACGTCGATCAATGATGCGTGGTACCGCCGTTACTTCACCGGCGCCGGCCGCGTTCTCTAGTTCGCGTTGACGTGGCGTCGCGTGAATGCCACTGACGTCACGGCCACGACTGTGCAGCCCACGAGCAGCGCGATCCGAATCACCTGCAGGGCCACCGCATAGGGCGCTGTCTCCATGAGCGAGCCGTAGGCCCACGGGAAGATGATCGACGTCACCGCCGACATCACGATCAGGGCGACCACGACCTTGCGCAGGCGCGTGCGCGGGTCAGCGATGCAGGCAGCGCCGAGGCCGACAATCCAGATGTCGTACTGCGGCGAGAACACTCGGCTGGTGGCCACGGCAATGAGGATCAGTGCGAGGGCGATGTCGCCCGGGGGAGTCTGCTCGAGCCGGCCCGCCAGACGAAGTACGGCGATGGTCGCGAAGAGGAGAAGCCCGACTGCGGTGATCGCCAGTCCGATGAGGCCGACACCCGGCATCACGAACTCGTAGGCGCCGTACCTCAGCACGACGTTCTGCTCGAAGCCGAGAGCACCGGCGATCATGTACGGCAGGGAGCCGACGGACTCGATCTGAAGCCCGCGTGAGCTCTGCTCGCCCAGGAAGCTGATGCCGCCACTGGCCCAGGCGTTGATCGCGAGCACGCCGACGATTGCGGTCGCGAGTGCAGCGACGACAGCCTTCGGCAGTTGGCGCCGCGAGATGACCGCGAGCATCAGGATCGGCCACACCTTCAGCAGCGCGCCGATCGCCGCCATGACACCTGATCTCACCGGCCGGGTGGCGAACAGCACCGCTGCCACCGCGAAGACAGTCGGGAAGATGTCGAAGCGCGCCACGAGCACCGGCCCGACCGCGAGTCCGCCGATGACCCAGGCCCAGGCGCCGTTGAGACGGCCGATGCCGGTGTCCTTCCTGCCGGCGTTGATGAGAAGGAGCACCAGGGCCAGATCGGCGAGGAAAGCGAGGACCACGAAACCGAACACGGGATCGGGGCCGGCAAAACGCGAGAGTGCGAACAGCACGCCGGCACCGGGCGGGTACTGCCAGTAGGCATCGCCGACGGGGAACTGACGGTCGGTCAGCAGGATCGTCCAGGTCGAGTACAGGCGAACATCGGGAAGGAAGTTATCGGCCCAGACGAGTACCTGGACGAGGATGAGCACTCGAGTGGCCGCCCACCCGATCAGGACAGCGGGCACGCTCGGCCGCCATCGGGTGATCATGGCGTCAGACTATCGAGAGCGTGAATCAGTCCTTCGCGTACAGAGCGGCAACCTCGTCGGCGCACTCCTTCATCACGACACCGCGCTTCAGGCTCAGCTTTGCGGTCAGCTGCCCGCCTGCCTCTGTCCAGTCGACGGGCAGGATCGCGAACTTCTTGATCGCCTCCGCCTGCGACACCGCCTTGTTCGCGTCGTCGATGGCCTCCTGCACGCTCGCGCGCAGTTCATCGTCGTTCACGAGCGACTCGAGGGTGGTGTCGGCAGGCTTGTTGTGCATGCTGAGCCAGGCGGGGAGCATGTCGCGATCGATGGTGACGAGTGCGGCGATGAACGGCTGAGCGTCGCCGACCACCATGCACTGCGAGACGATCCAGTGGGCGCGGATGCGATCCTCGAGCACTGCGGGGGCCACGTTCTTTCCGCCCGCGGTGACCAGGATCTCCTTCTTCCGGCCGGTAATGCGCACGAAGCCATCGTCATCGATCTCGCCGAGGTCACCAGAGTGGAACCAGCCCTCGGGGTCGATGACCTCCATCGTGGCGCCGGGGTTATTCCAGTAGCCGGGGAAGACCTGGGCGCCCTTCCACAGCAGCTCACCATCGTCGCCGACGCGAGCGATGGTGCCGGGAATCGGCTGGCCGACGCTGCCGATGCGCAGGGCATCAGGGCGATTCACGGTGACTGCTGCAGTGGTCTCGGTCAGTCCGTAGCCCTCGAGGATCGTGATGCCGATGCCACGGTAGAAATGACCGAGGCGAGCACCGAGGGGAGCGCCGCCGGAGATAGCCCACTCGACCTTGCCGCCGAGCGCTGCGCGCAGCTTCGAGTACACGAGCTTGTCGAAGATCCGGTGCTTGATCGAGAGCATGATGCCCGGGCGACCGGTCTCCATGGCACTGCTGTAGTCGATAGCCACCTGCGCTGCGGTGTCGAAGATGTGGCCCTTGCCCGCGGCGACGGCCTTCTGCTGCGAGGAGTTGTACACCTTCTCGAACACGCGGGGGACGGCGAGCAGGAAGGTCGGCTTGAAGGCCGCGAGTGCCGGCAGCAGGTTGGTGATGTCAGGGGAGTGGCCCATGCGCACTCGCGCCAGGACGCAGCCATGCTGGATCGCGCGGCCGAAGACATGGGCGATCGGAAGGAACAGGAGAGTCGAGGAGTCCTTCTGCAGGAAGACGTCGGGAAGACCATGCACGACGTTCTGCACCTCGAACATGAAGTTGCTATGCGTGAGCACGCAGCCCTTGGGCCTGCCCGTGGTGCCCGAGGTGTAGATCAAAGTGGCGACGGAGTCAGGGGCTAGCGTCGCGCGACGATCCTCGAGTGTCTCGTCGCTGATCGCCAAGCCGGCCTCGTTCAGTCGCGAGAGGTCATCGCTCTCGATGACCCAGCAGTTGCGCACGTCAGGTGTACGGGAAGCGACCTCGTCGAAGAGGCGCTTATTCTTCAGGCTCTCGGTGACCAGGGCGACGGCCCCGGAATCGGTGAGGATCCACTCGAGCTGCTCAGCGGAGGAGGTCTCGTAGACCGGCACGCTGATGGCGCCGGCGTACCAGACGGCGTAGTCGAGAAGGGTCCACTCGTAACGGGTGCGCGACATGATGGCAATGCGCTGGCCGGCCTCCAGGCCGCTGGCGATCAGGCCCTTGGCGAGTGCCCGAACCTCGTCGAGGAACTGCACCGAGGAGATGTCGTGCCAGGCGCCATCGCGCTCGACGCTCATGATGGCCATCTGCGGGTACAGCCGGGCATTGTCGAGGATGTAGTCGACGACGCAACCATTCACGGGTGGGTGCACCCGGGCCGGGATCGTGAATTCGCGAAGCACTGCCGTCTCCTCCGTTGGACACTCGTGCCGATCACGTTACGCGATTACCGGCCAGGCTCAGGGAGGTTCGGGCAAGTCGAATATCGAGTCATGGCATTGTGGGCACATGCGGATCCATGTCGTCAGCGATGTGCATGGTGCCGCCGATGACCTGGCCCGGGCGGCCGATGGCGCCGACCTCTTCGTCTGCCTCGGCGACCTCATCCTCTTCCTCGACTACGACAATCCCGAGCGCGGAATCCATTCCGATCTCTTCGGGGCCGACCACACCCGGGCCTACATCGCAGCCCGCACGGCCGGTCGCTTCGAGGATGCCCGCGAGCTCAGCGCTGCCGCGTGGGCGCGACGGGGAATCGTCCACCCTCAGGACCGCTGGGCTGTGCTCGAGGGAATGGTGGCCGCGCAGTACGCCGAGCTCTTCGCAGCCATGCCTGCCCCTGCGCTGCTCACCTACGGCAATGTCGACGTCCCGGCCCTATGGCCCGACTTCCTGCGCGACGGGCATCGCGTCATCGACGGTGAGGTCATCGAGCACGCCGGGCTTCGGCTGGGTTTCGTCGGCGGCGGGCTCGTGAGCCCGATGCGCACCCCGTACGAGCTCACGCCCGAGGACTACTCCGCGAAGCTCGAGGGGCTGGGCGAGGTCGACATCCTCTTCACGCATATTCCGCCGCGCGTGCCGGAGCTCTCGTATGACGTGGTCGCGCGTCGATTCGAGATCGGAAGTGCTGCTGTCCTCGAGTACATCGAGCGCGTGCAGCCGGCCTATGCCCTGTTCGGTCACGTGCACCAGCCGCTGCAGTCCCGGTATCGCATCGGGCGCACCGAGTGCCTCAACGTGGGTCACTTCCACGGTAGCGGCTCCCCGTACGTTCTCGAGGTCTGATCCGCCCGCGGTTGCCACGAGGTAGCCTTCCCTCATGGCCGAGCAGACGCAGTCCAGCATCGTGATCGATGCCTCTCCGGCGCAGATCATGGCGGTGATCGCCGATCTGGTGGCGTACCCCGACTGGAGCGACGGCATCACGTCGGTGAAGATCCTCAGCATCTACGAGGATGACCGTCGCCCCGCCGACGCACGCTTTCAACTGGCCTCCGGCCCGATCAAGGACACCTACGAGCTCGAGTACGACTGGGAGGGCGACCACAAGGTCACCTGGAAGCTCACCAAGGCCGATGTGCTCACGG
>JBEGLG010000155.1:0-10502 GCA_041183645.1 Actinomycetota bacterium
CTGCTACTCCAGGCGACTGGGCCGTGTTCGTGGCCGGAGCAGACGGCCGAGCTGAGCAACTGAGCAGTCCGGTGACCATCACGATCACCTCGGCTGTGGCAGTCACGTCGGCGCCGAAAGCGAAGGTCAAGCGCCTGTCGACCGTGCCGATTGCAGTCAGTGCTCTTCCCGCACTTGAGGGCCAGCCGATCGTGATTCAGCTCAGCAAGGCGGGGTCGTGGATCAACTCGGGTCGGGCCAAGGCCGACGCCTCCGGCGCGGCGACCGTTCAGCTCAAGGTCCGCAAGAAGGGCACCTACACCTATCGTGCGGTGGCCGTGGGGCAGGCCGGGTTCCTCACCGGGGCGAGTGCGTCGTTCCGAATTCGGGTTAAGTAGGCACGTGAGCTCCCAGATTGATGTCGCCCGACCCGAGACCGTGGTCGATGTTGACCGTCCCTGGATCACCCTCGTGTGGAATGACCCGATCAACCTGATGTCGTATGTGACCTTCGTCTTCATGGAGTACTTCAAGTACGACAGAGCGAAGGCTGAGCTGCTCATGCTCGACGTGCACGAGAAGGGCCGCGCGGTGGTCTCGAATGGCACACGCGAGGAGATGGAGCGCGATGTCGCGGCGATGCACGGCTACGGCCTGTGGGCGACCCTGAAGAAGGACGACTGAGATGGGTGGCTTCAGCAAGTCGCTCACCGGGCGAGTCGTGCTCCGGGTAGATGAGGTCGAGAAAGGACTTCTCGTCTCCCTCGCCGATCAGGTGTGCGAGTTCGTGACTCCGGAGCCCCGCGCGAATGCGGATCCCCTGGCATCCATCGTCGGCATTGACATGGACGCCGAGTTTCCCGACGACCCCGCCATGGCTCGCCTGTTTCCCGATGCGTACTCCGATGATCCCGAAGCAGCACTCGACTTCCGTCGTTTCACGCAGCGATCCCTGCAGGAGGCAAAGCTGGCTCATGCGCGCACGGTGCTGCAGTCCCTGTCGAAGTCAGGCGAGAAGATCACTCTCGGCGCAGGAGAGGTTCCCTCCTGGCTGGGATTCCTCAATGACGCACGCCTGGCGATCGGCACGCGCATCGAGATCAGCGAGGAGAATCACGATGAGCTCGCTGAGCTTCCCGAGGACGATCCGCGCCACGGCATGTTCCACGTCTACGACTGGCTGACGTACCTGCAGGAGTCACTCGTGCAATTGCTGCTCCCGTAGGATCTCGCGCATGCTGACCATCTCGCAGGCTCTCGTCGATGCGATCGTCGCGCACGCGCGTGCCGATCATCCTGACGAGGCGTGCGGGGTTATCGCGGGGCCTGTGGGCAGCGATACGCCGACCCGCTTCATCCCGATGGTCAACGCTGCTCGTTCGCCCACCTTCTACGAGTTCGACTCGGTCGACCTTCTCAAGCTCTATCGAGAGATGGACGATAACGACGAGATCCCCGTGGTCATCTATCACTCGCACACCCACACTGAGGCGTACCCGTCGCGCACGGATATCTCCCTGGCCAGCGAGCCGGAGGCGCACTACGTGCTCGTCTCCACTCGTGAGACGGGCACCGACGATGGCCCTTACGAGTTCCGCTCCTACCGAATCGTCGAGGGCATCGTGACCGAGGAGCCGGTGACGATCTCTTGAGCGCAGCAGTGACCAAGGTCTCCTGCGAACCCTTTGCAGGTGATGTCGCTGCGGTGGCGGCCAGGGCTGTACATCCGTAGCCTGTATCGGGCACGCCGCGCACATTGCGCCAGACATTCGGAGACACCCATGGCAGTCGAGGTTCGGATCCCCACGATCCTGCGCACGTTCACCGGGGGAGAGAAGTCGGTTACCGCGGAGGGCACCTCACTTCAGTCGGTGATCACCCATCTCGATGTGTCGTACCCGGGCATCGGCGATCGACTCCTTGACGACAGTGGTCTGCGCCGCTTCGTGAACATCTACCTCAATGACGAGGATGTCCGCTTCCTCGACGGACTCTCGACCCCCGTGGCCGACAACGACTCGATCACGATCCTGCCGGCCGTCGCCGGCGGCTGAGGTGCGCTTCGACTCCTTGCTCGACTCGGTCGGGCATACCCCGCTCGTCGGACTCCCGCGGCTCTCGCCCTCGGCTGATGTGCGCTTGTGGGCCAAGCTGGAGGATCGCAATCCCACCGGATCCATCAAGGACCGGGCCGCACTGGCGATGATCGCGCAGGCGGAGGCCGAGGGTCGCATCACTCCCGGCGACACCTTGCTCGAGCCCACTTCAGGCAACACGGGAATCTCGCTGGCCATGGTCGCCAAGCAGCGCGGCTACAGGCTCATCTGCGTCATGCCCGAGAACACCTCCGCAGAGCGCACCCAGCTGCTGCTCATGTGGGGTGCCGAGATCATCTACTCGCCTGCGGCCGGCGGCTCGAACGAGGCCGTGCGCGTGGCCAAGGGGCTCGCGGTCGAGAACCCCGACTGGGTGATGCTCTACCAATACGGCAACCCGGCGAATGCCCAGGCGCACTACGACAGCACCGGACCGGAGCTTCTCGCCGACCTGCCGACGATCACGCACTTCGTGGGCGGTCTCGGCACGACCGGAACCCTGATGGGGGTCGGGCGCTTCTTCCGTGACCATAAGCCCGATGTCGAGATCATCGCGGCCGAGCCGCGCTACGGCGAACTGGTCTACGGCCTGCGCAATATCGACGAGGGATTCATTCCCGAGCTCTATGACGCCGACCTGCTGACCTCACGCTTCTCCGTCGGCCCACGCGATGCGGTTAAGCGAATGCGCGAGCTACTCGAGGTCGAGGGAATCTTCGCGGGTGTCTCGACCGGCGCGATCCTGCATGCGGCACTCGGCACCGCGAGCAAGTGCGTGAAAGCCGGCGTATCCGCGGATATTGCCTTCATCGTGTGCGATGGCGGCTGGAAGTACCTGTCGACTGGCGCGTATGAGGGCACCCTCGATGATGCTGAGGATGCCCTCGACGGCCAGCTGTGGGCGTGAATTCCGTATTCGGAAAGTCGCCCGGCTGAACTACATGTTCTGGGTGAACCAGGCCTTCGCTGCTGCAGTGTTGATCATGAGCAGGATGATCAGGTTGATGATGATGCTGATGAAGCCGCCGCGGCCCAGGGCGAACAGGCCGAAGATGATGTTCAGCACGGCGAGAAGCGAGATCAGCATGTGCGCGGTTGCGCTGCCGAGGAAGGTCAGCTTCGAGAGCCAGAAGTAGATCAGGCCCAGGAAGATCATGAGAGCGCCGTTGAACCACAGGTAGAAGGTGCTCACGGTCTGGGTGTTGCCGAATGCGTCGGTCCACTCGGGGTTCGAGCCGAATGAGGCGAAGATCAGCCAGACGCCCATGAAGATGTTGAAGACTGCGGCAAGGATGATCAGGAAGCCGACGACGGTGACGCCACCGGGACGCTTCATCGTGGGCATATTCATTTCTACGGACATGACTCTCCTCCGGGGAAGTGCGTTTCGCGATTCGACCGGTCGGCCGACGTCACGAGAGTAGGCATCCGTGAGGGCAAAGAGGGGGACGCGCGCCGTAGGCTGGGCACGTTATGGCCGATGCACCCGTGGGAATCATGGATTCGGGGGTCGGCGGGCTCACCGTGGCTCGCGCGATCCTCGATCAGCTGCCCCATGAGCCTGTCCTGTACGTGGGCGACACTGCACGCGGGCCCTACGGCCCCCGCCCGCTGGCTGAGGTGCGCGAATTCGCGATCGAGATCATGGATCGCCTGGTCGACGACGGCGTCAAGGCCCTGGTCATCGCCTGCAACTCGGCGAGCGCTGCCACCCTGCGCGATGCTCGCGAGCGGTATGACGTTCCGGTGATCGAGGTCGTTCACCCTGCCGTGCGGAGGGCTGCAGCCGCCACGCGCAGTGGTCGCGTGGGCGTGATCGGCACGTCGATGACCATCACCAGCGCCGCCTACGAGGATGCCTTCGCCGCGGCACCCGATATCGAGGTGATCTCCGTGGCGTGCCCGCGATTCGTCGAGTTCGTCGAGGCGGGCATCACCAGCGGCCCCGAGCTGCTGGCGAGCGCGCGCGAGTATCTCGCCCCCCTGCAGGAGGCCGACATCGACACTCTCGTGCTCGGCTGCACGCACTACCCGCTGCTGACCGGAGTGCTGTCCTATGTGATGGGCGAGAGCGTCACGCTGGTGTCCAGCGCCGAGGAGACCGCGAAGGATGTGTACCGCACCCTCGTCGCGCGAGACCTGATTCGAGACTCCTCGCTGCCGGAGCCCGTGCATCACTTCATGGCGACAGGCGATCCCGCGGAGTTCCAGCGACTCGGCCGCCGCTTCCTCGGCCCCGAGATCGGCACCGTCGAATCCCTGGCCTGAGCGCTGATCTAGGGTTCGGGCATGACCCGTACCGATGGACGTACCAACGATCAGCTTCGCCCCGTCACCTTCGAGCGCAACTGGCTCGACCAGGCCGAGGGGTCGGTGCTCGTCTCCTTCGGGCGCACCCGAGTGCTGTGCGTCGCCTCGTTCACCGAAGGTGTTCCGCGCTGGCTCAAGGGCTCAGGCAAGGGCTGGGTCACTGCCGAGTACGCGATGCTGCCGCGTTCGACCAACACCCGCAATGACCGCGAGAGCGTCAAGGGCAAGGTCGGCGGACGCACCCAGGAGATCTCACGCCTCATCGGACGCTCGCTGCGCGCAGTAGTCGATATGGATGCACTCGGCGAGAACACCATAGTGATCGACTGCGACGTGCTGCAGGCAGACGGAGGTACTCGCACCGCCGCCATCACCGGCGCTTACGTCGCCTTGGCCGACGCGATCGACTGGGCCATCGGCAAGGGCATCATGAAGGGCTCGCCGCTCAAGGACACCGTCGCGGCTGTCAGCGTGGGCATCATCGATGGCGAAGCGCGTCTCGATCTCCATTACGACGATGACGTGCGCGCCGAGACCGACATGAACGTGGTCATGACCGGCAACGGTCGTTTCATCGAGATCCAGGGCACTGCCGAGGGCGAGCCCTTCGATCGCGCGCTCCTCGATGAGCTGCTCGCTCTCGCCGGTGACGGCTGCACGACACTCACGGCCATGCAGGCCGCTGCTCGAGCCTGACATGCGCGTCGTCCTCGCCACCAAGAATGCGCACAAGCTCATCGAGATGCGACGCATCCTCGATGACGCTGGTCTCGATATCGAGCTGATCGGCACCGACGAGTTCCCCGGGCTGACTGATGTGGCCGAGACCGGCTCGACCTTCGCGGCCAACGCCCTGCTGAAGGCGCGTTCTGTGTGTGCCGAGACTGGCCTGCCCGCAATCGCCGACGATTCGGGCCTCGGAGTCGATGCCCTTAATGGCATGCCGGGCATCTTCTCCGCTCGCTGGTCTGGCGCGCACGGCGACGATGTCGCGAACCTGAATCTGCTGCTGGGCCAGCTCTCTGACGTGCCCGATGCGCGCCGTGGCGCTGCCTTCCACTGCGCTGCTGCGGTCGTGCTGCCCGACGGCACCGAGCGCGTGGTCGAGGGAACTATCGACGGCACCCTGATTCGCGAGCCTCGCGGCAGCAACGGCTTCGGCTACGACCCGATCTTCATCCCCGTGGGCGAGAGCCGCACGACGGCCGAGATGAGCGCCGACGAGAAGGACGCCATCAGCCATCGCGGCCGCGCCATGCGCGCACTCGTGCCGGTGCTGCAGGACATCCTCACGTAGGTCGCGACTCCCTCAGATTCCTCCGCATTGGAGACAAGAACCTTTGAGTCTCCAATGCGGAGCAATCGCCGGTCGTCGCTCATTCGCGGGTTCGGCTTGCGAGCGAAACGGAATCGCCGTCCCTCTCGAGGCTTAAGGAACTGTCCTCGAGAGGGACGGCGATGCAGTGAAGCGAGGCTTACAGATGCGTGTTCGCTCGCTCGAGGTCATCCTCGAAGTCGACCTCGACGGCGAAGAGATCGCTGATGTCGAGGGGAACAACCTTCATGCCGACCTTCTCAATGGCAATCTCGATACCGCGCTCGAAGTAGTCGGTATCGGCGCAGGCCTCGAGGCCGGCAATGAGATCCGCTCGGTCGGAGGCGCTGATGTAGTTGATGCCGACTGACTCACCTAGGGCGTTCTCGACAGTCTTGGAGAGCAGTGCCACATTGCCGTCGGCATCCACGGTGTACTTGACCTCTTCCTCGGCCGTCGCCGAGGTGTTGACGCAGATGAATGAGGTACCGGCCTCCATGAGCGGCTTCACTCGCTCGAGCACGGCCGGGTCGAAGACAACATCGCCGTTCATCCAGAGCACTCCGCCATCGCCGGCGATGCGCAAGGCCTTGAGCAGGCTTCGGTTGGTGTTGGTCTGGTCGTAGTTCTCGTTGTAGACGTAGGCCACGTTGGGGAATGCCTCGATGATGAGCTCGAGCTTGAAGCCGATCACGGTCATCACGCGAAGATCGGCGCCAAACGCCTTCTCGAGGTTGTCCATCTGCTGGCGCATGATGGTGCGGCCGTCGACCAGGGGAGTCAGCGGCTTGGGCCAGGGCTTGCCGAGGCGGGTTCCCATGCCAGCGGCGAGAATGACGGCCTGCACGTTCATGCACTGTCTCCGGGTTCTGTCGAGGGGGCGAGTCGGACTCGGCTGAGATCACCGAGGGCCGAGTCATGATCGTAGATGGCGGCTTCCAGGCGTTCCCAGAAGCGGGTGGTGCTCTGCCCGGGCTCGAGGGAATCGAAGTAGTAATCGCGCAGTTCTCGACGCTTGGCCGCTCTCGGATCTTGGGAGATGATCGCCGCCAGGTCGGCTGCGAGTGAGTGAATGCTGGCGCTATCGACCACGTGGGCTCCGGCGGCCACCGGAGCATCGGCCAGCAGCTGGTCGCGGTCGGAACGGCGATCGCACAGCACGAGGGGAGCCTCAGGGCGCAGGTACAGATGATCGAGCGTGACGCTCGAGACATCGGAGATCATGAGATCGGTGCCGCGAATGATGCCCAGGATGTTCTCCTTGCGCATGACCGCATGCCCGCGTGAGGGGTCTGACGATGCCGCGGACTTGATGGCGCTGACGATTGCCTGGTGAGCCCTGCGCACGGAGGAGTCCTCGGTCTCGAAGACTCGCGGGTGCGGCTTGTAGATGACTCGCGCACCTGGCTGCGCTAGGGCAGCGGCGATGATGCGCTCGCCGTAGAGATCAACGGAGGTGTAATTGTTCGCGTCATCCTCGCCCTCCCACGTGGGGGCGTAGGTGATGGTGGGGCCATCGAAGGGTGCGAGCGGATTCGGCACGTCGAGATCGAGCTGCGGTCGGCCGACGCGCACGAGATGCTGCGGGTCGAACCACACGAGTGCCGCCGCGTGCCGCCGCACCGCTGCCTCGCCGGCCACGAACACCTTGTCGTAGGCCTTGGCCTGATTGCTGACCATGCAGATCTTGTCGCTCTCGCCGTGATTGACGTGAATGTGCACGGCCTGCTGGAAGCTCAGGGACTGGAAGTTGGTCCAGCCGTTATTGACATAGACGACGGAGTGGAAGTCGGCGCGGTCATACAGCGCCATGAGGTCCTCGAAGGTCGGCACGAGAAGAACCTGGAGCGAGGTCATTCCCACGAGCACGTTGTAGGTCTCGACCTGGCGCACGACCACGATGGTCTTGCGGTCGGTGCGCTGCTCGAACACCGGTAGCCACTGCGTGAGCTGGTACAGCTTCACCGGACCGTCGGAGAAGTACAGGGCCACATCGGAACTGGGCACGTCGGCGAGGTCGAATCCCTCGGGCTCGACGAGACCGTAATCACGCAGTCGACGTGACATCGAACGAGCTGCCCGCTTGGTGAACTGAGTGAATCCTGAGGCGGAGGAACCCGACTTCGCCTTGCTCACGTGGACCGCCCGTACTCCAGGGTGCTGACCCGACCGCGTGGCACCGTGACGTGGGGATGTCGGGTTCGCCTATCGTAGCCATGTGCGTGCGATCTGGGAGCACCGTCAGGTGCTTCGAATGCTGGTCCTTCGGGACCTCCAGAAGCAGTACACGAAATTCCGGCTGGGGTATCTCTGGACCCTCCTCGAGCCCCTCGGCATGTCGATCGTGCTCTGGCTGGTGTTCTCGGTACTGCTGTCGCGCCAGCTCGGTGAGCAGCCCTATGCGCTCTTCATCACCGTCGCGATCCTTCCCTGGTGGTGGTTCACGAAGGGCATCTCGCAGTCGACCCGTGCGTTCAAGAAGAACACCAATGCGCTGGCTATCAGCTTGCTCCCCACCGAGCTGTGGGTGCTTCGCGTCATCTTGGTGTCGATGGCGGAGTTCCTTCTCTCGCTGCCGATCATCCTGCTCGCGATGGCCTTCACTCGGTACGTGCCCGGCCCGCTCATCGTGTTCTACCCGGTGGCGATCATCCTGCAGTTCTTGCTGATGTACGGCATCGGGCTACTTGTCGCCAGCGGAGTGGCAGTGATCCCGGATCTCGCTCGCATCGTGCGCATCGTGATGCGTGCGCTCTTCTATCTCTCGCCGGTGCTGTACTCGGTCTCGAAGATTCCGCATCACATCCAGAGCTACGCCTCGCTCAATCCGATGGTGGGCATTCTCGGCCTCTACCGCATCGGCTTCTGGCCCGCAGAGATCGAGCGCACGATCAACTACGTCATCTCCTTCCTTGTCGCACTCGTGCTCATCGGCGTGGGACTCTTTGTCTTCCGTCGCCTTGAGCCGCGCATCCTGAAGGAGGACTGAGATGCCGCGCATTCACCTCACGCCCGATCTCGCGGCGCTCGTGGAGTTCGACTCCGTGGGCAGCAGTGTCGTGCGCCGAAGCAGGCGTAAGGGTGGTGGACGCAAGCAGAAGATCCGCCGGTTCGCCGGCGAATTCCAGCATGATCGCGAATGGCTGCTGCGCGATGTCAGCACCCTTATCGGGGCGGGGGAGTCCGTCGCGATTCTCGGCACACCGGATTCCGGCCGCGAGGAGTTCCTTCGGCTCGCAGCGGGCACTCTCATTCCCGATGAGGGCCGCGTGCTCCGACGCGAGCCGCTCATCCCGATGATCAACGTGATTCGCGCGCTGGATCGCTCGTATACGTTCCGGCAGAACATCTACATCATCGGCGGCTTGCTCGGCATGACTCCGAATGAAGTCGAGATGAAGGTCGGTTCCATTGCCGAAGAGGCAGAGGTAGCGGCGAAGCTCGATAAGTACCTGGGCGATGCCAAGCCGATGATCCGCCAGAAGTTGGCGTGGTCCATCTGCATGGCCGTCGACGCCAACGCGTACGCCATCGACCAGATCGTTGTCGTGGGCGGCGAGGACTATCGCGCGCACTGCTGGGAGCGCATGGAGGCCAAGCGTGCCGCGGGGGCAACCTTCCTCCTGGTCTCCGATGAGCCCGACTTCCTCCTCCGCTTCTGCGATCGCGCGATCGTGCTCAAGGACGGCGGAATCCTCGTCGAGACGTCGGTCGAGCAGGGCCTGGCAATCGTGGGTGAGCTGCCCGGTGACGAGCGCCGCACGAAGCGCAAGGAAGACGATGATGACGATGTCGATGAGGATGAGATCTAGTCGCCTCGTCTAGACTGGCCCCATGTCCGCCGGCACTGAACTTCTGCCGATCGCGCCCGAAATCCCCTCCGATGGCGTGCTCTTCCATGTCGGAGTCCACAAGACCGGCACCACCGCCCTGCAGGCTGCGCTGGCCGACGCCCGGGTCGAGCTGGCAAGCCAGGGAATTCTCTATCCGGGCAAGCGTTCGGCCCAGCATCAGGCCGCGCTGGCAATCCTCGGCCGCACCTGGGGCTGGAAGGACAACGGCGGCTGGGCAACCCCGATGTCCCGCTACGAGAAGCTCGTGGAGCAGGTCTCTGCTCACCGCGGTCGCATCGTGATCAGCAGCGAATTCTTCTGCGAGACCGATGCCGAGACCTCCCAGCGCATCGCGAATGACCTCGGTCGCGAGCGACTCAAGGTCGTCATCACCATGCGCAATCTGGGCAGCCTGCTGCCCTCGTCGTGGCAGCAGTACCTGAAGTACGGCATTCGCGCGCCCTACGAGACCTGGCTTCACGATGTCTTCGACAATCCGCAGGGCTCGACCATCACTCCGACCTTCTGGCGGCGACATGACCACGGTGCTGTCGCGAAGCGCTGGGCTGAAGCTGTCGGCCGGGAGAATGTCACGGTCATGGTGCTCGAGGGCGTTGATCGTCGCGCGAACTACGTCGCCTTCGCCCAGATGCTCGGAGTGAGCGAGGAGATCCTCACCTCGCGCATGAACCTGACCTCGAATCGCTCGATGACAGCAGCTGAGGCGGAGTTCCTTCGCCAGCTGAACGTCGTCGCGAAGAAGGAGATGAGCTGGGCCGAGTACGTAAAGTACATCCGCAATGGCGTGGCCCTTGGCCTTGTCGAGGGTCGGGAGCCCGATGCCGATGAGCCGCGCGTGCACACGCCCGACTGGGCACTCGATGCCGCGGTCGAGCATGGCAATGCCGACGCCGACACGATCGCGTCACTGGGCATTAACGTGCTGGGCAATCTCGATGCACTCCGCTC
>JBEGLG010000156.1:0-6288 GCA_041183645.1 Actinomycetota bacterium
CCCTTGCCGACGTAGTCGTTCGCATCGCCCTCGAGGCGCAGCGTGATGCCGGCCGGAAGGAACGCGCCGAAGGACTGACCGGCCGATCCATGGAAGGTGAGGTCGATCGTGCCGTCAGGAAGGCCGGCTCCCCCGTGCGCCCGAGTGACCGCACTGCCGAGCATCGTGCCGACTGTGCGGTTGACGTTGCGGATCTCGAACGTGGCGCGAATCGGCTCACCCGCCTCGACTGCCGGGGCGCAGATACGCAGCAGCTCTTGATCCAGTGCAGCATCGAGACCGTGATCCTGCGACACCACCTGGCGACGGGGCGCACTCGGATCAATGTCGGGAACATGCAGGATCGGCGCGAGATCGAGACCGGATGCCTTCCAGTGATCGACCGCCTTCTCGACGTCGAGGAACTCGACCTGGCCGACCGCCTCGTCGATGCTACGGAAGCCCAGAGCTGCCAAATATCCGCGCACCTCCTCCGCGATGTACTCGAAGAAGGTCTCCACGAATTCCGGCTGGCCGCTGAAGCGCTCGCGGAGCACTGGATTCTGGGTGGCGACGCCGACGGGGCAGGTATCGAGGTGGCAGACCCGCATCATGACGCAGCCCATGACCACCAGGGGCGCCGTGGCGAACCCGAACTCCTCGGCACCGAGCAGGGCGGCGATGACGACATCGCGACCGGTCTTCAGCTGGCCGTCGGCCTGGACCACGATGCGGTCGCGCAGGCCGTTGAGGAGAAGGGTCTGCTGAGCCTCGGCGAGGCCGAGCTCCCACGGAGTGCCCGCATGCTTGAGCGAGGTGAGCGGCGACGCTCCGGTTCCGCCGTCGAAGCCGGAGATCAGCACGACATCGGCATGCGCCTTGGCTACGCCGGCCGCCACCGTGCCCACGCCGATTTCCGACACGAGCTTGACGTGCACGCGAGCCTGGGGATTGGCGTTCTTGAGATCGTGAATCAGCTGAGCGAGATCCTCGATCGAGTAGATGTCATGATGCGGAGGCGGCGAGATGAGGCCGACCCCGGGCGTGGAGTGACGAGTCTTCGCGACCCACGGGTACACCTTGTGACCGGGCAGCTGACCGCCTTCGCCCGGCTTGGCACCCTGAGCCATCTTGATCTGGATATCGTCGCTGTTGACGAGGTACTCGCTCGTGACGCCGAATCGTCCCGACGCAACCTGCTTGATGGAGGACCGCTTCGAATCGCCATTGGCCATGGGGAGGAAGCGCTCGGGATCCTCGCCGCCTTCACCGGTGTTCGACTTCGCACCCATGCGGTTCATCGCGATCGCAAGGGTCTCGTGCGCCTCGGCAGAGATCGAGCCGTACGACATCGCGCCGGTCGAGAATCGCTTGATGATGTCGGCTGCCGACTCGACTTCGTCGATCGGAACCGGCGGGCGCAAGCCCTCGCGAAGGGAGAACAGGCCCCGCAGGGTCATCAGCCGCTCGGACTGAGTGTCGACGCGCTCGGTGTACTGCTGGAAGATGTCGAAGCGCTTATTGCGAGTGGCATGCTGAAGACGGAACACGGTCTCGGGATCGAAGAGGTGCTGCTCTCCCTCACGGCGCCACTGATACTCGCCGCCCACGTTGAGCGTGCGGTGAGCGGGGGCGATGCCCGACGGCGGGTAGGCCACTGCGTGACGCGCCGCAACCTCCTGGGCGATGACATCGAGCCCGATGCCGCCGAGCTTTGACGATGTTCCGACAAAGTACGTATCGACGAGTTCGCGCGAGAGACCGATCGCCTCGAAGATCTGCGCACCGCGGTAGGAGGCCACAGTGGAGACGCCCATCTTCGACATGACCTTCAGCAGGCCCTTGCCGAGCGACTTCACGACATTGCGCATTGCCTTCTCGGGGGTCACTCCCTCGATGACGCCACGACGCACGAGATCCTCGACGGACTCGAGTGCGAGATAGGGATTCACCGCAGCCGCGCCGTAGCCCACCAGAAGCGCCACGTGGTGCACCTCGCGGACATCGCCTGCCTCGATGATCAGGCTCACCATCGTCCGAGTCTTGGTGCGCACCATGTGATGGTGCACGGCAGCGCAGAGGAGCAGCGACGGGATCGGTGCCATCTCGGCGTTGCTGTCACGATCGGACAGCACGATGAAGCGCTTCCCCTGCCGGATCACCGCATCGACTTCGTGGAAGATCTCGGTCAGGCGCTGGGCGAGACCCTCGCCGCCCTGCGACACCCGGTACAGCCCGCTGATGCGCACGCCGGCGAAACCGGGCTGCGTGCCGTCCTCATTGATGTGCAGGATCTTGGCGAGCTCATCGTTGTCGATCACCGGGAAGGGCAGTACCACGGCACGGGCATGATCCGCACTCGGCTCGAGCAGGTTGCCCTCGGGTCCGATGAGGCTCGACAGCGAGGTGACGATCTCCTCGCGGATCGCGTCGAGCGGCGGGTTGGTGACCTGGGCGAACAGCTGCTGGAAGTAGTCGAAGAGCATGCGCGGGCGCGCGGAGAGCACTGCCACCGGCGTATCGGTGCCCATGGAGCCGATCGGCTCGATGCCGAGCGTGGCCATCGGCTCGAGGATGATGCGCAACTCTTCCTCGGTATAGCCGAAGGTCTGCTGGCGACGGGCGACGGAACCGTGCGTGTGCACGATGTGCTCGCGCTCGGGGAGGTCATCGAGATGAATCAGACCGGCGTCGAGCCACTCCTGGTACGGCGCCTCGGCCGCCAGCTGCGACTTGATCTCATCGTCCTCGATGATGCGATGCTGCACCGTGTCGACAAGGAACATCAGCCCCGGCTGCAGTCGACCCTTGCGCACGATCGTCGCAGGATCGATGTCGAGCACGCCGGACTCGGAACCGAGCACCACGAGACCATCGTCAGTGACCCAGAAGCGGCCAGGGCGCAGGCCATTGCGATCGAGAACTGCACCGATCACGGAACCGTCGGTGAAGCACACGTTGGCCGGACCGTCCCAAGGCTCCATGAAGGTCGCGTGGTACTCGTAGAACGCGCGGCGAGCCGGATCCATGCTCAGGTTGTTCTCCCAGGCCTCCGGGATCATCATCAGTACCGAGTGCGGAAGTGACCTGCCACCGAGGTGCAGCAGCTCGAGAACCTCGTCGAAGGAGGCCGAGTCACTGCCGCCGTTGGCGCAGATCGGGAACAGACGCGTGGGATCTCCGGGCAGCACCGACGAGGTGAGCATCGACTCGCGGGCGCGCATCCAGTTGCGGTTGCCCTGAACGGTGTTGATCTCGCCGTTGTGCGAGATGTAGCGGTACGGGTGCGCGAGCGGCCACGACGGGAAGGTGTTGGTCGAGAAACGCGAGTGGACGAGAGCGAGTGCGGAGGCCACACGCGCATCGGAGAGGTCCGGGTAGAACGGCTCGAGCTGACCCGTGGTCAGCATGCCCTTGTAGACGATCGTGCGCGAGGAGAGTGAGCCGAAGTAGACGCCGGCGTCATGCTCGGCGCGCTTGCGCAGTCCGAACACCAGTCGATCGAGCTCGAGACCCGACGTACGAGGGCTCGAGGCCACGAAGAGCTGCTCGAATACCGGCATGACGCTGCGTGCAGTGGCGCCAACCGTGGAGGGATCGATCGGCACCTCGCGCCAACCGAGGACTTCGACGCCCTCCTCGGCAGCAATGGCCTCGATCCGCGCCTTGGCACGTGCACGGGACTCTGCCTCCACCGGGAGGAAGGCCATGCCCGCGGCGTAGGAGCCCTTCTCGGGAAGCGGGAACGAGACGGCCTCGCGGAAGAACTCATCCGGAATCTGGATCAAGATGCCCGCGCCATCGCCGCTGTCGGGCTCACTTCCCGAGGCACCACGGTGCTCGAGATTGCGCAGGGCGGTCAGCGCCTTGTCGACGATGTCATGAGAGGGCACGCCCGTGAGGGTGGCCACGAACGCAACACCGCAGGCATCGTGCTCACGGGAGGGGTCATAGAGACCCTGGGCTGCCGGAGCGGTACTGAAGGTGGCCATCGTGATTCCTTGTCGTCGCCGGGTTTGCTCGGGCATGCCCGAGCCACTCACAGGACGACGTTGGCCTGCCCGAGAACTCTACGGGATGCGGCCTTCGAGGACGAATCGAGCCTGGTCGACGTCGAGGGCCATCTGATCCAGGAAGGCCTCGAGGGTCTCGAAGACCGCCTGACCGCGCAGCCTGCGCACGAAGCTCACGCGTGCGGGCAGGTCGTAGAGGTCAAGGCCCTCTCGGTCGAGGCAGTAGGCCTCGATGCGCAGCTCCGAGCCCTCGAACTGGGGATTCGTGCCGACGGAGATGGCCGCCGGGTAGGTCTCGCCCCGGGTCTCAAGCAGGCCGGCGTACACCCCGTCGGCGGGAACGAGCATTCCCGGAGCCGTCTGGAGATTCGCCGTGGGGTAGCCGAGCTCGCGACCGCGATGATCGCCGTGCACGACGACGCCTGTCATCGAGAAGACTCGGCCCAGGACCTCGCCTGCCTGCTCCATGTCGCCTGAACCCACCAGCGTGCGGATCCGGGTCGAGGACCACGGCGCAGAATCGGCAGCGACGGGCACCACATGGGCGATGATTCCGCGCTCGGAGCACTGGGCCGTGAGCAGCTCGGGGGTACCTGCGGCCATGCGTCCGAATCGGAAATTCTCGCCGACGACCACGTGCGCGGCATGCATCCGCTCGACGAGTGCATCATCGATGAATTCTGACGGCGTGATGTCGGAGTACTCGGGGGTGAAGTCGATGACCTCGACGGCATCGGCGCCCGCCTCGAGAAGGAGTGAGATGCGATCATCCAGCGAGGCGATCTGGGCGGGCACGGATTCGGGTCGCAGGACAGCAGCCGGATGAGGGAAGAACGTGATCGCCACGAGGGGCAGGCCGGCCTGATCGGCAATTCGGCGGGCCTCCGAGATCAGGGTGCGGTGTCCGCGATGCACCCCGTCGAAGACGCCTATGCAGGCGACCACTGTGTCGGTCGTGTCACTCATCAGGTCACCAGCCTAGATCAGCCCACGAAGACCGCGAGGTAGCGCAGTCGCTCGCCCTCGGACTCGGCTAGAGCGAGGAGCTCGCCTTCGGGCGAGAGCAGGGCCGTGGGCTCCGCGCAGGTTCGCGTGATACGCCGACCGTGGCGCACGTGCTTGGAGTCGTCGTCCGAGAGCATCACGGAGGGGAAGCAGTCGCGGGCGGCTTCGGCGATGGGGATGAGAGATTCGGATGACAGCTGATCCAGCGTCGATGCCTGATCAACCCGGAAGTCACCTATTCGGGTGCGCCGGAGCATGGTCAGATGGGCGCCCACGCCCAGCGAGTGCCCGAGATCGCGTGCCAGCGCCCGAACATACGTGCCCGTGCTGCACTCGACGCGGACATCGATGTCGATCCATTCGACCGCTCGGCGAATGGCGAGGCGCTCGAATGCCGAGACTGTGACGGATCGGGCTGCGAGCTCGACATCCTCCCCCGCCCGTACTCGCGCATAGGAGCGCTTGCCGTCGACCTTGATCGCGCTCACAGAACTCGGGACTTGCAGGATCTCTCCCGTGAGTGCCTGCATCCCCCGATCGATGCCGGCCTCGGCAATGTCGAGCAGGGTCGCGGGCAACGCTCGCTCCACGATCTCGCCCTCGGCATCATCGGTGACCGTGACATACCCCAGCCGGATCGTGGCGAGGTACTCCTTGTCGCGCAGTGCGAGATGGCCCAGCAGCCGGGTGGCTCGTTCTACACCGAGAATCAGCAGGCCGGTGGCCATGGGATCGAGGGTGCCCGCATGACCGATCTTGCGAGTACCCATGGCCCGTCGGGCGGCAGCGACCGCACCATGCGAGGTGATGCCGCCGGGCTTGTCGACCAGGAGCAGCCCGGAAGGCACGGCCTCACCACGCGATGTCATTCCGAGACTTCGGCATCCTCATCGCGCGGATGACGATAGGGATCGGCCTCGCCCGCATAACTGGCGTGCTCGGCCTGCTCGTGCACATGAGCATCGGCTTCAGCCGCCTGGCGCAGGAGATCCTCGAGCTGACGGGCATTGTCGGGAATCGCATCGAGGAAGAAGGCAAGACTCGGCGTGAACTTGATACCGGTCTGCTTGCCGACCTCGCTGCGCAGGACACCCTTGGCTGACTCAAGCGCCGCCGCGGTAGCGAGGCGCTCCTCGTCATCGCCGTAGACCGTGTAGAACACGGATGCCTCGCGAAGATCGGGAGTCACGCGCACGTCGGTGATCGTGATGAAACCCAGACGCGGATCCTTGATCCGCATCTCGAGGGTCTCGGCCACGATCACCTTGATGCGATCAGCCATCTTGCGCTG
>JBEGLG010000157.1:0-8268 GCA_041183645.1 Actinomycetota bacterium
CCCGGCGACGGCATCGGCACCGAGGTCGTCGCCGAGGCCATCAAGGTCCTCGAGGCGATCTCGCCCGCGGCCGGCCTGACCATTGCGACCAATGAGTACGACCTGGGCGCCCGCCGCTACAACGCGACCGGCGAGCTGCTGCCCGATTCCGTGGTCGACGAGCTCCGTGGCGCCGACGCCATCCTGCTGGGTGCCATCGGCGACCCTTCGGTGAAGTCGGGCATCCTCGAGCGCGGCGTGCTCCTGCCCCTGCGCTTCATCCTCGACCAGCACGTGAACCTGCGTCCGGTGCGCCTGTACCCGGGCGTGACCGGTCCGCTCGCGGGCAAGGGTCCCGATGACATCAACTTCGTCGTCTGCCGCGAGGGCACCGAGGGTCCGTACGTGGGTGCCGGCGGCACGGTCCGCAAGGGCACCGTGCACGAAGTCGCCACTGAGGTCAGTATCAACACCGAGTTCGGTGCCGAGCGCATCATCCGCGATGCCTTCGAGCGCGCCACCCGTCGGCGCAACAAGGTCACGCTCGTCCACAAGACCAACGTGCTCGTCTACGCCGGTGACCTCTGGCAGCGCACTTTCGACAAGGTGGCGAAGGAATACCCGGGAGTCCAGACCGACTACTGCCATGTCGATGCAGCGTCGATGTTCTTCCTGACCAATCCCGAGCGCTTCGACGTCATCGTGACCGACAACCTGTTCGGCGACATCATCACCGACATCGGTGCGGCAATCGTGGGCGGTATCGGACTCGCGGCCTCGGGCAATATCGACCCGAGCCGCACCAATCCGAGCATGTTCGAGCCCGTGCACGGCTCGGCACCCGATATCGCAGGCCAGGGCAAGGCTGATCCCACCGCCACGGCACTCTCGCTGGCGATGCTCCTCGATCACGTGGGCGCCACCGAGGCGTCGGCATGGGTCGAGGGCGCTGTCGCGAATGATCTCGCGACCCGAGGCTCGGCTGTTCGCTCGACCAGCCAGATCGGCGATGCCATCGCCGCCGGCGCCGTCGCACTGTCCAAGTAAGCATTCCCGCACTCGGCAAGGAGTCCAGATGACGATCGACACCGGCACGGCCCTCTGGCCGATCGCGCTGAATCCGTCGTCGACCCCGAAGTCGGCATCCGAGCGCGAGGCGATCCTGGCTGATCCCGGCTTCGGGCGGCACTTCACCGACAACATGGTGCGCGCGCGCTGGACCACCGATCAGGGGTGGCACGATGCCGAGCTCGTGCCGTACGGCCCGCTGACCCTCGATCCGGCGACGAACTTCATGCACTACGGCCAGGCGATCTTCGAGGGGCTGAAGGCCTACCGCCATGCCGATGGCAGCGTGAAGACCTTCCGACCGCTCCGTAATGCCGAGCGCTTCGCCGCCTCCGCGCGTCGACTCGCGATGGCTGAGCTTCCCGAGGAGCTCTTCCTGGGATCCGTCGAGGCACTCGTGCGC
Source organism: Actinomycetota bacterium (assembly GCA_041183645.1). Taxonomy (GTDB): domain Bacteria; phylum Actinomycetota; class Actinomycetes; order S36-B12; family S36-B12; genus CAIKZY01. The sequence goes on from JBEGLG010000157.1 coordinate 1,451, forward strand.
CAGGAGCGCGACTGGGTCCCGTCGGGCCAGGAGAAGTCGCTGTACCTGCGCCCCTTCATGATCGCGACCGAGGTCGGGCTGGGCGTGCGTCCGGCGAACCAGTACGACTACTACCTCATTGCCTCACCGGCGGGCGCCTACTTCCCGCGTGGCGTGAAGCCGGTCAGTGTCTGGCTCTCCGACGACTACGTGCGCGCGGCCAAGGGCGGTACGGGCGAGGCGAAGTGCGCCGGCAACTACGCGGCCTCGCTTATCGCCCAGGCCGAGGCTGCCCATCACGGCTGCGACCAGGTGGTCTGGCTCGATGCCACCGAGCACGCGTGGATCGAGGAGATGGGCGGAATGAACCTGTACTTCGTGTACGGCTCCGGCGACTCCGCCCGCATCGTGACCCCTGAGCTCACCGGCTCGCTGCTCCCGGGCATCACTCGAGCGTCACTGCTGCAGGTGGCCGAGGATCTCGGCATTCGAGCGGATGAGGGGCGCATCAGTGTCGACATGTGGCGTGAGGGCTGCGCCTCGGGCGAGATCACCGAGGTCTTTGCCTGTGGCACCGCTGCGGTCATCACCCCCGTCGGTGAGGTCAAGAGCCGGGAGAGCGGAGCCTGGGAGATCAACCACAAGGAATCCGGGCCCGTGACCTTGGCCCTGCGCCAGGCGCTCCTGGATATCCAGACAGGTGCCAGCCCCGACACCCATAACTGGCTCCACGCGATCTGCTAACTTAGAGCCCGTGACCAGCACCATCATCATTACGTAGCGCGTCGACCTACCTCGACGCGCAGCCTTCCGTACCCCTACGGGAGGCTTTTTCATTGAGTAGATGTAGCAGGGAAGAAGGATCATGAGTCGCCCGGATTCATTCCACGTATACGACACGACGCTGCGCGACGGTGCCCAGCGCGAGGGCATCTCGTACTCCGTGAACGACAAGCTCAAGGTCGCCCGCCTTCTCGACGAGTACGGCGTCGGCTTCATCGAGGGCGGCTGGCCGGGAGCCATGCCCAAGGACACCGAGTTCTTCGAGCGCGCTCGCACCGAGCTCTCCCTGCAGAATGCGGTGCTGTGCGCCTTCGGCGCCACGCGCAAGGCCGGCGTGAAGGTCACCGACGATCTCCAGGTGCGCGCCCTGCTGGATTCGCAGGCACCGGTCGTGACTCTGGTTGCGAAGTCCGATGTGCGCCACGTGATCGAGGCCCTCAAGACTTCCCTCGACGAGAACGTCGACATGGTCACTGACACCGTTGCCTACCTCGTGGGCGAGGGGCGTCGAGTGTTCGTCGACATGGAGCACTTCTTCGACGGCTACAAGCACGATCCCGATTACGGTGTTCGGCTCCTGAAGGCGGCCGCGGAGGCGGGAGCCTCGGTCGGCGTGCTGTGCGACACCAATGGAGGCATGCTCCCGCACGGCATGTACGAGGTCGTCACCGATGTGCGCGAGCGCTCCGGCGTGCGCCTGGGCATCCACTGCCAGGACGACACGGGCTGCGCGATCGCCAACTCGGTCTCCGCAGTCGAGGCAGGGGTCACGCACGTACAGGTCACGGCCAATGGCTACGGCGAGCGCACCGGCAATGCCGATCTCTTCGTTGTCGTTCCGAATCTCCAGCTGAAGCTGGGCATTGACTGCCTGCCCGAGGGCGCATTGCGCGAGACCGTCCGCATCTCCCATGCCCTGGCGGAGCTCGCCAACATCGCTCCGAACACGCATCAGCCGTACGCGGGTTGGGCATCCTTCGCGCACAAGGCCGGGCTGCACGCCTCGGCCCTCAAGGTCAATGCCGATCTGTACAACCACATCGATCCCGCCGTTGTCGGCAATGACCAGGCCGTGCTGGTGACCGAGATGGCAGGTCGCGCCACGGTCGAGCTCAAGAGTCGCGAGCTCGGCTATGAGGTGGCATCCGACCCGGCCCTCGTCACGCGAGTGGTCGACAAGGTGAAGGAACTCGAGAACAAGGGCTGGAGCTTCGAGGCAGCAGATGCCTCCTTCGAGCTGCTGCTGCGCGCCGAGAGCGGGCTCGAGCGCACCTTCGAGGTCGAGTCATGGCGCACCATCGTCGAGCAGCTGCCCGACGGCAGCGTGAAGAGCGAGGCCACGGTCAAGGTCCACCTCGGCGGAGATCGAGTGATCTCGACTGCCGAGGGCAACGGCCCGGTCAATGCCCTCGACAATGCGCTTCGCGGCGCAGTGCTGCAGCTGTACCCGAACCTGGCGCAGCTCCACCTGATCGATTACAAGGTGCGCATTCTCGACGCGGGCTCAGGCACCGGCGCGGTGACGCGAGTTCTCGTGAGTACCACCGATGGCGAGAGCGACTGGACAACAGTCGGCGTTCACGAGAACGTGATCGCAGCCTCATGGATGGCTCTCGAGGATGCAGTCAACTACGGCCTGCTGAAGTCGATCGCCGGCTGATAGTCGTCAGCGCGAGGTGATCGCGATGACGACATCGCCGGGAGCGAAGTCGATGACCTGTGACTTCGGCGGGTTCACGCGGAGTCCGTCGGCGAGGCAACCGGGCTGGCCGATTGCACTTGCGGCGCGGTAGCCGATCACCACTGATCCGAAATTGCGTCCTTCGGCCACGAGGTCGGCAAATGTCGTGGTCGAGTTGGAGGTGAAGCGCTCGAATGCGTGCATCGAGACCGATGCGCCGCTCGCATCGAAGAGGTCGGTGAAGACCTCCGACAGGTGCGGACTCTCGCTGAGCTGCGCCATCAGCAGGCTCACGAGTTGCTGGCTCACGATGAAGTCATCGCCTGTGCCCTGGTTGGCCAGCTCGACGTCGTTGGGGTCGAGGAGCTCCGAGACGATATTTCCGTCCTGCACCGAAGCGAAGGAGCGAAGGTGCATGAGGGAGAGCAGCACTCGTGCGTCGGCCTCGTCGATCCCGAAGGACTGACGCTCGCACAGCAGCAGATAGTGGTCGAAGGGCGAGCCCTCGACGAGAGTGCCGATGACCGGCCGGGAGATCGTGTCGCCGATCACGATGCGCGTGGACTGGCGGCTCAGCCCCAATGCCGCGATGCGCGACTCGATCTGCGCCGGATTCTGGTGCTCGTCGTCGATGAGGACGACGAGCTCGGATCCCGGCAGCACGTGATTCTCGATCTCCTGGATCACGAGCGGGCCGATGCCGCTCCAGCCCACGATGAGGGTGCGCTCGGTCTTGCGCTCCTCCGGAATCCAGGTGCGATTCGAACTCGACTCCCACGGCACGACCGGCAGGTCGAGGATGAACGTGGAGTCATCCTCCGCAATGCCGACCAGCTGATCGCCTGCGTGCAGAGCGGTCGTGGGCGCGGGGCTCAGGCTGACAGTGCCTGTTGCATCGCGCAGGCCGATGATCGTCGACTGGGAACTGGCCAGCAGGGCCTCACCGAAGGAACGACCCACCCACTCGGCCGGCACCGACTTGAGATACATCTCGTCGCCGTCGAAGTCCAGGAGTTCCTGGTAGATCGCGCCGAGGCCGGAGGCGCGGGATACCTGAGCGGTGACGCGCGCGACAGTCTTGGTCGGATTCACGACGACGAGGCGAGAGCCGACAGCCGAGATGAGTGCCTCGGCCATGTCGTCGTCGGCGATTTCCGCGACGATTCCGGTCGCCGGACTCTCGGCGAGCAACTGCGCCAGGGCGAGGACTGTCTTCACGACAGCCGCATTCGACTCCTGGCCTTCGGGACTGAGCACGATCACCGAGCGGGCATCAGCGGGATTCGCGCGCTCGAGATCGGCCAGGCGATTCGGGTTTCCGCGTCGCACGACAAGGTGCGATGTGCCGAAATCGCTGACGTCGCCGCGAATGCGATCAGTGAGGTCAACGGTGTCCTCGTCGGCCAGAACCACGATGGCCTTGCCGCGTTCGCTGCGGTTTGCCTCGACCAGCTCGGCGATGATCACGGTGAGCTTGTCACTGCTGCCCAGGATCAAGGTGTGGCCGGTCTCGACCACCGGCGACTGTCCGCGACGCATGGCCTCGACTCGCGAGTCGATGCCGCTGGAGATCAGGCCGATGATGGCAGCGCCGATGAACAGGCCCAGCACCGTGACCACGATGGCCAGCAGCCGGAAGTTCGACCCGGAGTCGCCGGTGAAGGTGCCGGCATCGATATAGCGGCCGAGGGCAAGCCAGAGTCCGTCGGCGAAGCTCGTGGGCTGGTCATCGGGGCCGATGCGCAGCAGCCACATCAGGCCCGCGACGATCAGGATGGCGGCGATCGTGAGAGCCCCCAGCCAGGCGAGTACCACCCAGATACCTCGTGCAAGACCGGTGTCGAAGCGGTAGCGCAGGCGCTGTCGGAAGGTGAATCTCGAGGCCATGGTCCCTCTCTCGTCGTGGGTGGCGCCTATCGTCCCGCATCGGGGGAGGGAACGCACCCCTCGGCCTGCCTCACCGAGGTGTCGGGCTGTCGGAGCTCCCTGGATAGGCTCGACCGGTGCGCATCTGTCGAGTCCTGATCAATGACGAGATCCTCTACGGGGTCGTCGAGGGTGTCTCCGAGACCGGCGACATCACCGACGAGACCATGGTGGCGACCCTGCACGGGCATCCCTTCGGCGACGTATCGCCGACCGGCGACGTGTTTCCCCTCGTGCGCGCCAAGCTCCTGGCCCCGGTCATGCCCAGCAAGATCATCGCCGTCGGTCGCAATTACCTCGACCACGTTCGCGAGATGGGCCAGGAGGTTCCGGCCGAGCCGATGATCTTCCTGAAGCCGAGCACTTCGATCATCGGCCCCGATGAGGCCATTCAGCTGCCCTGGCAGTCCGAGCATGTCGATCACGAGGCCGAGCTGGCGATCGTCATCGGTCGGTTCTGCCGCGATGTTCCCCTCGAGAGAGTCCCCGAGGTCATCCTCGGTTACACCTGCGCGAATGACGTGAGTTCCCGAGACCTGCAGAAGAGCGATGGCCAGTGGGGTCGAGCCAAGGGCTTTGACACGTTCTGCCCGCTCGGCCCATGGATCTCGACGGAGGTCGATCTCGACGATGCTCGGATCGCCTGCATCGTCGACGGCGAGGTGCGCCAGAACGGTGAGCTCGGCGACATGATCCGTACCGTGCCCGAGCTGGTGAGCTGGATCAGCTCGGTGATGACCCTTCTTCCCGGCGACGTCATCCTGACCGGCACTCCTGCCGGTGTAGGTCCGCTGAAGGCCGGCCAGGAGGTCGCCGTGGCGATCGAGGGCATCGGCATCCTGAGCAACCCGGTGGTGGATCGTGTCTGACGTTCGAGTGCGTTTCTGCCCGTCGCCCACCGGTAATCCGCACGTGGGCATGGTGCGTACGGCCCTGTTCAACTGGGCCTACGCGCGTCACACCGGGGGCACGTTCGTCTTCCGCATCGAAGACACCGACAGTGCGCGCGACAGCGAGGAGTCCTACGAGGCCCTGCTGAACGCGCTGCGCTGGTTGGGTCTCAGCTGGGATGAGGGCCCCGAGGTCGGCGGACCTTATGGCCCATATCGCCAGTCCGAGCGCATGCACATCTATGCCGAGGTGGCCGGCAAGCTCAAGGACTCCGGCTTCGCGTACGAATGCTTCTGCACTCAGGAGGAGCTCGAGGATCGTCGCGAGCTCGCCAAGAAGGAAGGGCGCACCCCCGGCTACGAGGGCACCTGCCGAGACCTCTCGGCCGAGCAGCGCAGCGCCTTCCTGGCCGAGGGTCGCGAGGCAGTCCTGCGCTTTCGGATGCCCGATCGCGATTTCACGTGGGATGACCTGGTGCGGGGCGAGATCACGTTCGGGCGTGAGCACGTGCCCGATTACGTGCTGGTGCGCGCCAATGGCGATCCGCTCTACACGCTCGTGAACCCTGTCGACGACGCACTCATGCGTATCACCCATGTGCTGCGCGGCGAGGATCTCCTCTCGTCGACCCCGCGTCAGATCGCGCTGTATGAAGCGCTTGCTGCCATCGGCGTCAGCGACGGCACCACTCCTCGTTTCGGCCACCTGCCCTATGTCATGGGAGAGGGAAATCGGAAGCTGTCGAAGCGCGACCCCGAGTCGTCGCTTCAGATGTATCGCGACAACGGCTACCTCCCCGAGGGCCTGCTCAACTACCTCGCACTCCTCGGCTGGTCGATGGGCGACGACATCGAGTTCTTCTCGAAGCAGGAGATGGCCGAGGCGTTTGCCCTCGATCGCGTGAGCCCGAACCCAGCTCGCTTCGACCTGAAGAAGTGCACGGCGCTGAATGCCGACTGGATTCGCAAGCTCAGCGCTTCCGAGCTCATCGATCGAGTCATTCCCTTCCTGCAGGCGGCCGAGCTCGTCTCGGTGCCGCCGACACCCGAGCAGATTCGTCTCCTCGAGGTGTCGGTGCCGCTCATTCACGAGCGCATGGACACCTTGACCCAGGCGGTCGAGAACCTCGCCTTCCTCTTCGTTCCGGCGGAGCGATTCGCGGTCGACGAAGCCGATGCTGCCGCGATGCTCGGACCTGACTCCCAGGCAACGATCGACGCATCGATCTCCGCGCTCGAATCACTCGAACCATGGGCCACCGATGCCATCGAGGCCGCACTGCGCGGCGCCCTCATCGAGGGCCTCGGTCTCAAGCCGAAGGTGGCGTTCGGCCCGGTGCGCGTGGCGATCACCGGCCGTCGGATCTCACCGCCGCTCTTCGAGTCGCTCGAGATCCTGGGTCGCGACGTGGCGCTTTGCCGGCTGCGTGCCGCACGTTCCTGACACCGGATTTGGCTCTCCTGGGGGACCGTCTATACTTTTCCCCGCTGAGCAATCAGCAGCCATGGGGTATGGGGTAATTGGCAGCCCAAATGATTCTGATTCATTTAGTCTAGGT
>JBEGLG010000158.1:0-12539 GCA_041183645.1 Actinomycetota bacterium
CCAGGAAGGCATCGGCGCGGTCGTCCATGATGGCCTTCCGCTGACGCATGTCGGTGGTGACGATCAGCTCATCGGCATCGTGATCGGCGACTTCCATCTCGATGAGCTTCTGCGGGATCACGCCGACCGTGTAGCCGCCGCCTGCGCGCACGGCACGGGCCACGGCGCCCATCATCGAGACCGAGCCGCCGCCCGAGACCAGGCCCCAGCCACGCGAGGCGAGGGCGGTGCCCACTTCACCGGCCAGCTCGAAGTACCGGGGGTCGATGGCGTCATTGGCCGAGCAGTAGACGCAAATCATGGGCCGGTCGCTTGCACGAGGCGCGGGGCTGACGGTCACGACGCCCACCCTAGGGGGACTTGCGCCGGGTAAAAGATAGTTGTATATTCAACAAACCAATTGATCTTTCAACTAATAAGGAGCACCACATGGCTGATCTCAGCGCAGCGAACGGCACCTGGGTGATCGACGCCGCCCACACCAACATCGGCTTCACCGCCCGCCACCTCATGGTGTCGAAGGTCCGCGGCAACTTCGGCGCATTCGAGGGTGGCTTCACCATCGACGCCGGCAACATCGGTGCCAGCTCGGCCAACCTCACCATCCAGGCCGCCAGCATCAACACCAACAACGCCGACCGCGACGGTCACCTCACCTCCCCCGACTTCCTCGACGTCGAGAACTTCCCGACCCTGACCTTCGTCTCGACCGGCGCAGCCGACAAGGGCAATGTCGTCGAGGTCACCGGTGACCTCACCATCCACGGCGTCACCAAGAGCGTTGTCGTTCCCTGGGAGTTCATCGGCGTCAGCACCGATCCGTGGGGCAACACCAAGGCCGGCTTCGAGGCCGAGCTCGAGATCAGCCGCGAGGAGTTCGGTCTCTCGTGGAACGCAGCACTCGAGACCGGCGGCGTGCTGATCTCCGACAAGATCAAGCTCGTGCTCGACGTTCAGGCGCTCAAGGCCTAGTCAGCAGTAAGCCAGTTGCGCAACTGCATCTCGCACGAGCGCAGCTGATCAAGCGGGACGAATTCGTCCTTCATATGCGCAATCGATGGGTCCCCCGGTCCGAAGTTCAGGGCCGGGGTTCCCATTGCCGCAAAGCGCGCGACATCTGTCCAGCCGAACTTCGGCGCAGGAGTCGCGCCCGTCGCGGCCAGGAAGTCAACAGTCGCCTGCCGGGTAAGGCCCGGTGATGCAGCAGGGCTGACATCGACGAACGCGACCTCGTAGCCCTCGAATACCTCGCGCACATGCGCCAATGCCTCGTCGGTCGATCGATCAGGCGCGAAGCGATAGTTCACCGTGACCACGCACTCATCGGGAATGACGTTGCCGGCGATGCCGCCGCGAATCCCCACTGCACTCAGGCCCTCGCGATACTCCAGGCCGTCGACCATCGGTCGCCGCGCCTCGTACGACTCGAGACGACTCAGGATCTCGCGCGCACCGTGAATCGCGTTCTCGCCCATCCACGGCCGCGCACTATGCGAGCGAACGCCGCTGACCGAGATCTCCGCGCGAATAGTTCCCTGGCAGCCTGCCTCGATGCCGGCATTCGACGGCTCCATCAAGATCGCGAGATCGGCAACTAGCAGCTCAGGAGTGCTCTCGGCGAGATGCGCGAGGCCGTTGTACTTGCTGTCGACCTCCTCGCATTCGTAGTAGACGTACGTGACATCGCGCACCGGCTCGGCGAGCGTGGCCGCGAGTCGAAGGGAGACCGCGACACCGCCCTTCATGTCGCAGGCGCCCAGGCCGTAGAGCCGATCGCCATCGATGCGGTGCGGCATATTGGCATTCGCAGGAACGGTATCGAGATGGCCACCGATGAGAACGCGCTCAGCACGGCCGAGCTCGGTGCGGGCCACGACCGTGTTGCCGAAGCGACTGACGGCGAGGTGAGGCACGCCGCGCAGGGCGACCTCGACTAGATCGGCGAGCCCGGCCTCCTGGTGCGACTCACTCGGGATATCGATCAGGGCGGCGGTCAGCGCCACCACGTCGACGGAGAGATCCAGCCCCGAGCCTGCCTCGTGTTCCACATGGATACGGTAGTGCGATGACCCACGCAGCAGCCGCAGACCTCACCGCAGTCACCGGATCGGCATCGGCCACCGGCCTCGCCACCTACTCCGACGACACCCTGCTCGATGTCTGGTATCCGAGCCCCGCCCTCGGCTCCGACCCGATCGACGTTCCGGGCATCGGCAACGGCATCGACTCCGACGAAGTGCGCGGCGTGCACGTGCGCACGATCACGACCACCATCGCCGATCTCTCCGCAGCTCCGATCGACACCGCCGATGCCTACCTGCGCCTTCACCTGCTGTCGGCTCGACTCGTGCTGCCGCGCACGATCAACCTGACCGGCATCTTCGGCCTGCTGCCCATCGTGGCCTGGACAAATCTCGGCCCCGTTGCCGTCGAGAGACTCACCGAGGTACGCCTGCACGCCCGCGCCAAGGGCATCAACCTCGCCGTGCACGGCGTCGACCGCTTCCCGCGCATGACCGACTACGTCGTGCCTTCCGGAGTACGCATCGCCGATGCCGATCGCGTGCGCCTGGGCGCGTATCTCGCCAGCGGCACCACGGTCATGCACGAGGGCTTCGTGAACTTCAACGCCGGAACGCTCGGCAGCTCGATGGTCGAGGGCCGCATCTCGGCAGGCGTGGTCGTCGGCGACGGCTCCGACATCGGCGGCGGCGCATCGATCATGGGCACCCTCTCCGGTGGCGGCACCGAGGTGGTCACCATCGGCACGGGCACGCTCATCGGCGCGAACGCCGGTGTCGGCCTCTCGCTCGGCGACAACTGCGTGGTCGAGGCCGGCCTGTATGTCACCGCCGGCTCGAAGGTCACCCTGCCCGACGGCACGATCGCCAAGGCCAAGGCTGTCTCGGGCGACAGCAACCTGCTCTTCCGGCGCAATTCGCAGACCGGCGCCATCGAGGTGAGCTCGCGTACCGGCACTTGGGGCGGCCTGAACGCGGCCCTGCACTCCAACGACTGATCGTTTCTACGCAAGAAGCCCCGACGCCATCGGCGTCGGGGCTTCTTGCGTAGGTGGGTCTTAGCGCTGGCTCATCGGCGCGTAGTCGCGCAGAACCTCGCCGATATAGACCTGGCGCGGACGGCCGATCTTGGTGTCGGGATCGCCGATCATCTCGCGCCACTGGGCAATCCAGCCCGGCAGGCGACCGAGGGCGAAGAGCACCGTGAACATCTGGGTCGGGAAGCCCATCGCCTTGTAGATCAGGCCCGTGTAGAAGTCGACATTCGGGTACAGCTTGCGCTCGATGAAGAACTCATCGGAGAGCGCGACCTCCTCGAGGCGCAGCGCGATGTCGAGCAGCGGATCGCTGACGCCGAGTGCCTCGAAGACCTCGTAGGCGCTCTTCTTGACGATGGCCGCACGCGGGTCGTAGTTCTTGTACACGCGGTGACCGAAGCCCATGAGCTTCACGCCATCCTCGCGGTTCTTGACCTGGCGGATGAACGTGTTCACGCCGCCGCCCGAAGCGTGGATGTTCTCGAGCATCTCGAGCACGGCCTGGTTGGCGCCGCCATGCAGCGGGCCGAACAGGGCGTTCACGCCGGCAGAGACCGACGCGAACAGGTTCGCATGCGAGGAGCCAACGAGACGCACGGTCGAGGTCGAGCAGTTCTGCTCGTGATCGGCATGCAGGAGCAGCAGCTGGTTGAGCGTGCGCGAGATGACCGGGTTGACCTCGTAGGGCTCGGCAGGAACGCCGAAGGTCATGCGCAGGAAGTTGTCGACGTAGCCGAGCGAGTTGTCGGGGTACAGCATCGGCTGGCCCATGGCCTTCTTATGCGCGTAGGCAGCAAGGGTCGGCACCTTCGCGAGCAGGCGGATCGTCGAGATCTCGACCTGTGCGGGATCGAAGGGATCCAGCGAATCCTGGTAGAAGGTCGAGAGCGCGGAGACCGATGAGGACAGCACCGGCATCGGGTGCGCATCACGCGGGAAGCCGTCGAAGAAGTTGCGCAGATCCTCGTGCAGCATCGTGTGCATGCGGATCTCGTGCTTGAACGAGCTGAGCTGCTGCTCGGAGGGAAGCTCGCCGTAGATCAGCAGGAAAGCGGTCTCAAGGAAGGTCGACTTCTCGGCCAGCTGCTCGATCGGGTAGCCGCGGTAGCGCAGGATGCCGGCATCGCCATCGATGTAGGTGATGGCGGACGAGCAGGCTGCAGTGTTGAGGAAACCATGGTCGAGGGTGACGTGTGCCGTCTCCTTCATCAGCGGAGCGATGTTCAGGCCGCTCTCGCCTACGGTTGCCGGCACCTCGGCCAGGGGCAGTTCGCCGCCTGGGTGCTTAAGGACGAAGTCGGTCACAGATCCTCCTGGAAAACGCATGCGGGGTCGCCGCTTAGCCGTTGTGGTAACCGTACCGACCCCGTGGACGGGGGTGAAATGGGTTTGGCCTCTAGGCCTGTGAGATGACTCTCACCCGTGGGCGAGGCGCTCGGCGAAGGCCTGGACGGCGGCATCGGTGGCGGTAAAAGCGATGCGCACATGATGGGCACCCGCGGTGCCGTAGAAGTCGCCGGGAGTGACCAGGATGCCCCGGTCGGCAAACCAGCTGACGGTCTCCCAGCAGGGCTCGCCCCGGGTAGCCCACAGGTACAGGCCGGCCTCGCCGTGGTCGATCGCGAAGCCGTGGGCACGCAGCGAGTCGGCCAGGATCTGCCGACGACCGCGGTAGAGCTCGCGCTGCACAGCCACGTGAGCGTCGTCGGCGTAGGCAATGGCCGCGGCATGCTGAACGGGCGCGGGGACCATCAGGCCCAGGTGCTTGCGCACCACCAGAAGGTTGCGCAGCACCTCGGGATCACCGGTCGTGAAGCCGAAGCGGTAGCCCGCGAGACTGGAGCGCTTGGAGAGCGAGTGCACCGCGAGAACGCCGGAGTGATCATCGCCGACGATTGATGGATGCAGCACCGAGATCGGCTCGGCATCCCAGCCGAGCTCGAGGTAGCACTCATCGCTGACCAGCAGTGCACCGGTCTCGCGCGCATAGGCCACGAGCTCGCGGAGGCGCTCAACCGAGAGCACCGCGCCGGTGGGGTTCGACGGCGAGTTGATCCAGATGAGATCTGCGCGCTCGGCTCTCTCCGGTGAATCGGTCGCAGTGATGCGCGCACCGACCAGCGCAGCGCCGACCGCGTAGGTGGGATACGCCACCGTCGGAACGATGACGTGGGAGTCAGGGCCCAGACCCAGCAGGGTCGGCAGGAGTGCGATGAACTCCTTGGAGCCGATAGTCGGCAGGATCGCCTCGGGGCTGACCGTGGCACCGAGGGTGCGCTGCACCCAGTCGGCGCAGGAGCGCCGGAGGTCGGGGGTTCCTACAGTCGTGGGATAGCCGTGGGCATCAGAGGCGTCGCGCAGTGCGCGCTGGACGATCTCCGGGGTCGAGTCGACCGGAGTGCCGATCGACAGATCGACGATGCCGCCGGGATGTGAACGTGCACGCTCGCCGAACGGCGCCAGGAGATCCCAGGGGAAGTCCGGCAGCCGCTCGGCGGGCGACGACGTGATCAGTGGTCGTGCTCCTGCGGCGGCACGGTGGCCAGCAGCGCAGCATCAGTGGTCTGGGCGCCCAGCTTGGCAGCGCCGCCCGGCGAGCCGAGATCAGCGAAGAACTCCGCGTTTGCCGCGGTGAAGTCCTTCCACTCATCGGGGACGTCATCCTCGTAGAAGATGGCCTCGACGGGGCAGACCGGCTCGCAGGCACCGCAGTCGACGCACTCATCGGGCTGGATGTAGAGCATCCGGCCGCCCTCGTAAATGCAGTCGACAGGGCACTCTTCGATGCAGGCCTTGTCCTTCAGGTCTACACAGGGCATTGCGATGACGTAGGTCACCTGAACCTCCGAAATAAGCGGTTGATCTCTGGCGTGGGGGTAAACCTACACACCTAGGGCCGGATTTCGACCGATAGGTGACCAAGGCGACATGACCCTAGGCTGAGGGGGTGCACCTCTACGACACCAAGGCCAGATCCGTGGTGCCGATCGTGCCCGCCCGGGCCGGATTCCTCAGCATGTACGCCTGCGGCCCCACGGTGTACCGCGATGCCCACGTCGGCAATATGCGCACCTTCCTCCTCCCCGATCTCATCCGTCGAGCGGCCGAGGCCGAGGGCCTGCAGGTACGCCTCGTGCAGAACATCACCGACGTCGGCCACATGGCAGATGACACCGGCCTGGGCGATGGTGGGGTCGACGAAGGTCAGGGCGATGGCGATGACAAGGTGCTCGCCCAGGCCGCCCGCGAGGGCCGCGGCGCCCTCGCGGTCGCACGTGCGTACGAAGCGGCCTTTCATCGCGATCTCGCCCTGCTGAACATCTACCCCGCCGACACCTATCCGCGTGCGAGCGAGTCGATCCCGCTGATGATCGAGCTCATCACGACCTTGATGGAGTCAGGCCACGCGTATGTCGGCGGCGACGGGTCGGTGTTCTTCGATGCGCAGAGCTTCCCGCAGTACGGCGAGCTCAGCGGAAATCGTCTCGATCAGCTGCGTCCGGGCCATCGCTTCGACGGCGGTGTCGACGAGTCCAAGAGATTCCATGCCGACTGGGCACTGTGGAAGAAGTCCGGGCCGACCCGCACGCAGCTAGTGTGGGAGACCCCGTGGGGTGCGGGCTTCCCCGGCTGGCATACCGAGTGCAGTGCCATGAGCCTGCACTTCCTCGGCGACACCATCGATATTCACACCGGCGGCATCGACCTGCGCTTCCCGCATCACGAGGATGAGCGCGCGCAGAGCAACTGCGTCACCGGCACTGAGGTCGTGCGTCACTGGGTGCACGGCGAGCACCTGCTGTTCGAGGGTCGCAAGATGAGCAAGTCTACCGGCAATGTCGTGCTGGTCAGCGACGTCACTTACCGGGGCTTCGACCCTCTCGCACTGCGACTGGCCTTCCTGCAGAACCGCTACCGCCAGCAGCTCAACCTGAGCTGGGAGTCGATTGCCGCGGCTGACTCCACGATCCGTCGCTGGCGCGAGCGCGTGGCTCAGTGGGCCACCGGTGCGTCCGCGGCGCTTTCGGCACAGCACCTGGATGCGATGAAGGCAGCTTTCGCCGATGATCTCGACACTCCACGCTCCATCACCGTCATGCGCGATCTCGAGAAGGATCCCTCGGTCGCCGACGGCGCGAAGCTCGAGACCTTCCTTGCCGCCGATCGCCTGCTCGGCCTCGATCTCGCACGCGATATCGGCAAGGCGCCTGCCGTGGTCGAACTCACCGATGAGGCAGCAGAGCTGCTCGAGCAGCGCCGCATCGCGCGAGCCGAGAAGCAATGGGCGCGCGGCGATGAATTGCGCGATGCACTTGCCGCACTCGGATTTGCCGTGACCGATACCGCCGACGGCCAGGTAGTCGCCGCTACGTAGTCGACTTCGACGGCTTCGGGGTCGGCTTCTTGCCGGGCTTGTCACTTGCCTTGGCCGAGGGACTGGACTCCTGGGTCGGTGCGCCGTCGCCACTCGCGGTGGCCTGGGGCTTGCCACTCGCAGTGGCCTGGGGCTTGCCGCTCGCCGAGGCCTTGGCTCCCGGCTTGCCCGATGCCGATGCGGGGCAGGTGACAGCAGCACTCGGCTTGGAGCCGGGCTTGGCCGAAGCCGCGGTCGCGCAGTCATTCTTCGGCTTGGGCTTCTTGCCGCAGATCACCTTCGGCGCCGGGCGATAGGCCGTGCTGATCGTCTCGCGCTTGACCTCGACACCGCCCTTGTAGAACACGCGATCGACATCGATATCGAAGCCCTCGGAACCCTCCTGGCCCAGGCACTTATCCGACTTGTCGTAGATCGTCGCGAACGGCTTGATATTCGTACGCGGGCCGAACTCGGCCTTGATGTCGTCGTAGACCTTCGTGCTCCAGAAGTTGACCTGCATCGAGGTGTTGGTCATCTTCGTCGTGATGAAGACGCCGTAAGGGCTGTTGTTCTTGAAGCTCATGTCGAACAGCCCCCAGCCGACTGTTGCCTCCAGGCCGGCCTGGTAACGCGAGATGTAGATGGAATGCGCCTGCGTGTGCACGCGCTCCATGCCCGCGAAGAATGCTCCGGTCCATACAGTGGTCGCAGAAGCCGAGACACCGCCGCCGAGATCCTCGGCGAACACTCCGCCCGGGCCGATGAGGAACCCGACGGTGTAGCCGTTCTTCTCGGTGCGCTCGTGGATCGTGTCGTTGAGCGAGAAGGTCTCGCCGGGAAGCAGCAGCGTGCCGTTGACGTACTTCGCCGCCTGCCCGATGTTCTGCACGCGGTACGCGGCGTACGGGAAGTGCTGGGTGAAGGTCGAGATGCGCTCGGTCACGCCGAGTGCCTGGGCCTGCTCGGTGGTCAGCTCGGGCTCGCGCACGCCCATGGTCACGGTCACCGCGCGATTCGGTTCGGCATTACCGATCACGGTGAGCACCTTCGACGAGAGCTCGTCATCGGAGACCCCGTTTCCGACAACGGAGGGGACCACCACCGGCTTGCCCTTGACGATCTCGAAGGTCGCATTGCGGCCCTTGGTCTCGACACCCTTGAGCTGCTTGGCAATGGCCTGATGCAGCACGGCGCCATCGAGTGACGGCACGAAGTGATCGCCCTGTGGCGTGAAATTGAGGGCGTGGGCAAGTGCCGGTGCGGGGATGGTCGCGATCGTGCCGGCCGCATCGACCTGCACCGGAGCGCTCATCGCGCTCTTGGCCAGTGCCTTCGCCTGGTCAACGGCCGCGGGCGTGATGGTGGGCTGGGCCTCGGTGACCGGCGCCGCGATCGGCTTGCGCGGAAGGGTGAAGGCGGTGCTCAGGGTGTCGGCCATCGCCGACTGATCGAGCACCAGCCCGGGCTTGCCGGCCTGGACCTTCGTGCCCTTCTTGGTCACGCTGATCGTCGGCTCGACGGCCGGCTGATCAATCGTGTCGGCCAGTTGCGATACCTGGGAGTCGAGCTTCGCCGAGTCGACGTTGTAGACCGGATCGAGTTGGTGGGTCCCGGCGAGACTTCCGATCATCGCGAAGGGATTGAGCGTGCGCCCGGATGCCTTCTCGACGGTGGCCTCGGCATCGAAGGTCAGCCCCGCGGCGACCGGATCGACGATGAGCTGCTGATCACCGGACCGGACCTTCAGCGGCTTGGCGGCCACCTTGCCGATCGAGCCTTCAAGCACGGTGACGGCCTCCTCGCGCGAGAGTCCGCCGATGTTGACTCCGTTGACCGTCGTGCCCGCGCGAACTCCGCCGCCGGTCACCGCGATGGCGGCGATGTACAGGGCGATGAGAACGGCCACGACGGCGAGACCGATGAGGATGAGCTTGCGTGCGGCATCGGACGCAGGCAGCTGCCAGCGATGCTCGGTCACGGGTGAGGCTCCAAATACGCGATGTCACGCCGACGGCCGTCGACTCACCATGGTAGGCCGAGAACCCTGCGAATTCGGATGTCCGACTCACCCCTCGCGTGAGGAACGGTCAATCAGAGGACGCGGCGCGCGCCTCTGCGCGACGCAGCGGCACCGGGATCGTCGCGGTGGCGACGGCAACGATCACGCCGCCGACGAGGTAGAACATCTGGCGACCGCCCCCCGAGAGCACGATCGAGCCACCCGGGGATTCCGAGCTGAGTGCGACAGTCAAGATCAGCCAGCCGATGAACGCAGCCCATGCCGACCATCGAGTCATGGCCAGCCACGCGGCCCCGCGCACGGTGAGCACGAGCACGAGAAGTACGAGAAGTGCGCCCCACGGGATCACGACGTAGCCCCACGGGGAATCCCAGACGTAGCGCATGGCCTGCACATATGCGCCGAGTACGCCCACGACCATGCCGACGAGGAATCCCACCGGAACGAGTGCGAGTCGGCGTCGCGGGAGCGCGGCGGTCGAGGGCGTCTCGTCTGCCATCAGGCAGTGATCCCGGCGAAGAGGTCGTCCTCGAGACCCACGGCATTGCGCGAGTCACCGACCTTGCCGAGGGCGAGGCGGAAGTACTCGGAGGAGAACGCCTCGGCACCGACTCCATCGGCGAGCGCGAAGAGGCCGCCATCGACACTGATCTGGGTGCCGTGAGCGCGCATGGCCGCCAGCTTGCGCGGCAGGAACTCGGCGCCCTCGATCACGGTGGTAATGAGTTCGTCATCGCACGCGAACGGGATGTCGTCGGGATCCATCATCGCGAACTCGCTGTCGGAGCCCTGCGCCCTCAGCGCCTCGATCGACGCACGCATCACGCTCTTCGGGAAAGCGGGCCAGTAGACCTTGCTGACTGTCCAGGGGGCGCCGAGCTCGGGACGGAAGGTCGCCGATGCCGCGAGGTCGAGTGCGTAATGGGTGACGCGATGTGCCTGGATGTGGTCGGGGTGCCCGTATCCGCCGAAGTCGTCGTAGGTCACGACGACCTGCGGCCTCACCTCGCGAATGATCGGCACGAGCTCGAGTGCGGCGATAAGGAGATCGGTGCGCCAGAAGCAGTCGGGACGATCATTGGGAGGCGTGCCGACCATGCCGGAGTCGCGGAATCGACCCGGGCCGCCCAGCAGTCGCCAGTCGGTGATGCCGAGTGCTTCCATCGCCGCGGCTAGCTCGCTCTGCCGGTGGGCTCCGAGGCTGTCGTCGCGATCGGCGGCCAGGTGCGCGAGATCCTCGAGGATCACCTCGCCCTCCTCGCCCAGGGTGCAGGTGACCAGCGTGACCTCGGTACCCCGGTCGGCGTACTTGGCCATGGTGATGCCGGTGCCGATGGTCTCGTCATCAGGGTGGGCATGCACGAGCAGGAGTCGCTGAGTCACCTGCCCAGGGTACCGAGCGGCCTCCATTAGGGCACGATGCGCATATGAGCACTGCAGACTCGAGCACGTCGGCACCTGAGACCTTCCCCCGCCAGAAGGCGCGCACCCGTTTCTTCCAGCTCGGTCGGCCGCGCTCCTTCGCCTGCTCTCCCACCGGGTCGCGGGCCCTGTTCATCCGCAGCGCCTCGGGCCGCGACGATCAGGGCTGCCTCTGGCTGCTCGACCTGGAATCCGCGAATCCCGAGACCCTGCTCGTCGACGCCTCCGCTCTCGGGGGCAGCGACCTGGATCTACCCGATGCCGAGCGCGCCCGACGCGAGCGCATGCGCGAGGCCGCCGCGGGCATCACGAGCTTCACCACCGATAGTGCGATGACGCGTGCGCTCTTCACTGTCTCAGGCATTCCGTACCTCGTCGAGATCCCGGCGACACCGGGCGTCGAAGTCACCCCGGTCGAGATCCCCGCTCCCGGCCCGGTTGTCGATCCGCGACTGAGCTCCGATGGCACCCGCGCCGCCTTTGTCGTCGACGGAGCGTTCTACTCCTGCGATCTCGCGAGCATGACGGTGACCGAGCTGGCCAGGCCCGAGGGCGAGCACGACTTCTGGGGTCTTGCCGACTTCGTCTCTGCCGAGGAACTCGAGCGGCATCGCGGTTATTGGTGGCTCGAGGGCTCGCGCCACCTTCTCGTGCAGCACACCGACGAGTCCGGCGTCGAGATCCGCTGGATCAGCGACCCGGCGAATCCGGAGCGCGAACCCGTGAAGCACCGGTATCCGGCCGCCGGCACGGCGAATCCCGCAGTCAGCCTCGCCGTACTCGGAGTCGACGGCACTCGGATCGACGTGAACTGGGATCACGCGATGTTTCCGTATGTCAGTTCGGTGCACGTGTCCGAGGGCGGGGTCGTGCTGAGCCTGCTCACTCGCGATCAGCGCACGCAATCCGTTCGCACCCTCGATACTTCGTCAGGTGAACTCACCGAGATCGCGCAGCACAGTGATCCGTGCTGGATCGATGTCGTGCACGGCGTGCCCGCGCTGCTCTCCGACGGGCGGCTTCTCGAAGTGCTTCCCGACAACGCCACGGATACCTACCGGGTGCATGTCGATGGAACTCCCCTCTCCCCGGCCGGCCTGCAGGTCTCCGCGATTGTCGATGCAGCCGACGATCACGTGATCGTGCTCGCGCAACCGACGGCGATCACCCAGGCTGGATACCGACTCGGCTTCGACGGCACCTGCGAGCCGCTGACCGCGACCGACGAGTGGAGCTCCCTCACCGCTGCCGCAGAGATCAGCATCGTGATGAGCACGAGCGGCACTGATCCCCGCACGCACTACACGGCCTCGCATGGCGCGAGCACGCACGTGATCGCGAATCTCGCCGAGACCCCGAACGTCGCTCCCCGGGCGCACTTCGTGCAGGTGGGCGAGAGAGGGCTGCATGCGATCGTGCTGCTGCCCACCGGATTCCAGCGCGGAAGCGCGAGCCTTCCGGTGATCATGAGCCCGTACGGCGGGCCGCATGCACAGCGCGTCATCAGGGCCGCGGGAACCTTCCTCACCGAGCAGTGGCTGGCCGACCAGGGCTTCGCCGTCGTGGTCGCCGATGGCTCCGGCACCCCCGGTCGCGGCCCCGCCTGGGAGCGCGAGATTCACCTCGACCTGGCCACCGGGATCCTGCAGGATCAGGTCGACGCCCTGGAGGCATGCGCCGCG
>JBEGLG010000159.1:0-4478 GCA_041183645.1 Actinomycetota bacterium
TGACAGCTCCCGACGGCACCGTCACCCCCGGTGCTGCGACCGAGGAGACTGTCGTCGTGAGCCCGAAGACGGCGAAGACCGTGCGCACCATGCTCGAGATGGTGGTCTCCAAGGACGGCACCGCTCCCAAGGCGCGCATCCCCGGCTACCGCGTTGCGGGCAAGACCGGTACCGCGCAGGTGGCCGTCAATGGTCACTACGGCAGCGACGTCATCGCCTCGTTCATTGGCATGGCACCGGCCGATAAGCCCGAGCTGGTCGTAGCCGTCACCATCGTCAAGCCTCGCGTCGGTCGCTGGGGCGGTCAGCTCGCAGCACCGGTGTTCAAGGACGTCATGATGAGCGCGCTGAAGACTCGTCATGTACCGCCGACCGGCTCTGCCGCCCCGTCGATCCCGCTCAAGTTCGGCAAGAGCGGATAGCGGGATGGCGCGCATGGAGCGACCGTCGTCGACCCCGGTGCGCCTGGCCGGGCTGATTGAGGGTGTGCAGTGGGCCGGGTCGCCGGCACCTGCTGACCTGATGATCACCGGCGTGCGCCTCGACTCGCGTGCGATCACGGCCGGCGAGCTCTTCGCGGCACTTCCCGGTCATGTGCGCCACGGCGCCGACTTCGCTGCCGCCGCAGTGGGCAACGGAGCGGTCGCGATTCTCACCGACGCCGCCGGGCTCGCGCAGTGCGCCGCTCTCGGCGTGCCCGTGCTCGTGATCGAGAATCCCCGCGCACACCTGGGCGAGCTCGCAGCCCGCGTGCACGGGCGCCCCGCTGACGCCCTGACCATGCTCGGCATCACCGGCACGAACGGCAAGACCACCGTGACCCACCTGCTCGATGCCGCGCTACGCGGTGCCGGCCGCATCACTGGGGTGATCGGCACGGTCGGTGTCAGCATCGCGGGCGAATCTCACCCCGGCTCGCGCACGACGCCCGAGTCGACCGATCTGCACGAGCTGCTCGCGGTGATGCTCGAGCGCGATGTCACCGCGGTCTCGATGGAGGTGTCGAGTCACGCGATGATCGAGCACCGGGTCGACGGCGTGAACTTCGATGTCGTCGGCTTCACGAATCTCACTCAGGATCACCTCGACTATCACGGCACGATGGAGGAGTACTTCCTCGCCAAGGCGGCACTGTTCACGTCAGCGCACGCTCAGCGTGCAGTGATCGGCGTCGACGACGAGTGGGGCGCGCGCCTGGCCGCGACCTGCGCCATCGAGCACGTCACCTGGAGTGCCGAGGGCAACGCGGCCGACTGGTCGGTCGCACCGTCGCCGGGGGGCATCACGATCACGGGGCCGGGGGAGAGCTGCGAGATCGACTTCCGCCTGCCCGGTGCCTTCAATCGCGCCAATGCCGTCTGTGCCTTCGCGATGCTGCGTGCGATCGGCATTGCTGCCTCGGATATCGCGCGCTCGTGGGCGCATGTCGCGGTTCCCGGTCGCATGGAGGATGTCTCGGCGGAGTTCCCCGTCTGCGTGCTCGTCGACTATGCCCACACTCCTGACGCCGTCGAGCGCGCCCTGACCGCTGCGCGCGACGAAGTCGTCGACGGTGGCCGGCTCATCGCGGTTATCGGTGCCGGCGGCGATCGCGATCGCGGGAAGCGGCCGGAGATGGGTGCCCTCGCGGCGCGCCTGGCCGATGACGTATGGATCACCGACGACAATCCACGTTCAGAGGATCCGGCGGCCATCAGGGCCGCGGTGCGCGAGGGAGTCATGACGGTGCCGGGTGACCTGCGGGCTGATGTCCGCGAGACCGGCGATCGCGCCCTGGCCATCCACGAGGCCATTGCAGCCGCTGCTCCCGGCGATGTCGTCGCCATCTTGGGCAAGGGTCATGAGAGCGGCCAGGACGTCGCAGGAGTCGTGACCGAGTTCGACGATCGCGTCGTGGCACGTGCCGCGCTCGCCGAGATCTACGGAGCCTCGGCATGATCGCGCTGACTGTTGCCCAGGTATGCGAGGCGACCTCGGGCATCGCCCATCACCTCGCGCCGACTGACCTGATCACCGACGTGCGCATCGACTCGCGCGACATCAGCGCGGGCTGCCTCTTCGTCGCCATCAAGGGCGAGCGAGCCGATGGCCACGACTTCGCGGCATCGGTGATCGCCGACGGCGCGATTGCCGTGCTCGCGGCATACGAGCTCGAGCAGCCCTGCATCGTGGTCGATGACCCGGTGCTCGCCCTGGGTCGTCTCGCTCACTGGGTGCGCACGCGCCTGCTCACCTGCACGGTGATCGGCGTGACCGGCTCGAGTGGCAAGACCAGCACCAAGGAACTCATCGGCGGAGTGCTCTCGGCCGATGGCCCGACGGTGTGCCCGGAGGGCTCCTTCAATACCGAGGTCGGTGTTCCGCTCACCATTCTCAAGGCTGACGAGACCACCAAGTACCTCGTGCTCGAGATGGGCATGCGCGGCGAGGGCCAGATCCGCTATCTCGCCGAGATCGCCCTTCCTTCGGTAGGCGTGCTGGTCAATGTCGGCACTGCCCACGCCGAGCTGCTCGGCAGCCGTGAGGCGATCGCGCGCGCCAAGGGCGAGCTCATCGACTCACTGCCGCCCGATGGCTTCGCGATCATCAACGGCGATGATCCGCTGATCCTGGCCAAGGGTGCCGAGACTCCCGCCCGAGTCATTGCCTTCGGTCGCAGTGCGGCCTGCGATGTGCGTGCGACCGACGTGCGCCTCGACGCCGCCGCGCGACCGTCATTCACCTTGCATCACGCGAATGAGTCGGTGGCTGTCACCCTCAAGGTGCATGGCGAGCACTTCGTGCAGAACGCCCTCGCCGCCGCGTCAGTTGCCCTCGCACTCGGCATCCACATCGACGTCGTCGCCGCCGAGCTGCGCGTCGCAGGTCTCGACAGCAAGTGGCGCATGGAGGTGCACGAGCTCGGCAACCACGTGACCCTCGTCAACGACTGCTACAACGCGAACCCCGAGTCGATGCGTGCCGCACTGGCGGCCACTGCCTCCATGGCCGCCGGCCGTCGCAGCTGGGCGATCCTCGGCGAGATGCGCGAGCTGGGGGAGTCCTCGCGCGAGGAGCATGAGTCACTCGGCAGGGCCGCTGCGGCCATGGGCATCGATCGCCTCGTATGCATCGGCGATGCCCTGGCGCCGACCCACGAGGCTGCCGCCGCGGCTGGTCTCACATCGTTCGCTGTCACCGATATCCAGGACGCCGTGAGCATCGTCACGGAGCAGGCCATCCCCGGCGACGTCATCTTGGTGAAGGCCTCCCGGGGCATAGCCTTGGAGCGCGTTGCCGACGCCCTGTCGGCCTGGAATGGCGGTGCGGCATGAGACTCGTGGTCATCGCTGCCGGTATCGCGACCCTGTTCTCGCTGATCGGCACGCCGATCCTCATTCGCCTGCTGGCCCGCCGCAATTACGCGCAGGCCATTCGCGTCTCGACCGAGACGGAGGCCTACCCCGAGCACTCGGGCAAGAAGGGCACCCCGTCGATGGGCGGCGTCGCGATCATCATCGCGGTCATCGCCGGCTATTTCGGCGCGCATCTACTTGCCTGGCGCCCGCTCACCGCTTCAGGCCTGCTGCTGATCTACCTGATGGTCGGTCTCGGCCTGGTCGGTATGGCCGATGACTACCTGAAGATCTTCAAGCAGCGCAGTACCGGCCTGCGGGCGCGCACGAAGCTCATCGGGCAGGCGGTTGTCGCGCTCAGCTTCGCGTGGATGTCGATCACGCTCACCGACGCCATGGGCCAGTCGCCCGCCTCGCAGGCGATCTCCTTCGTGCGCGATACCGCGATCGTGCTGCCCGTCGGGCTCTTCCTTCTCTGGGTGTGGTTCCTGATCACCGCGACGACCAACGGCGTCAATCTCACCGATGGTCTCGATGGCCTCGCCATCGGCGCCTCGATCATGAGCTTTCTCGCCTACGTGCTCATCAGCATCTGGCAATACGGCCAGAACTGCGGCTTCCTCGACACCGCCCAGTGCTACAACACGACGGATCCACTCGACCTCGCGCTCGTCGCGGCCGCTGCCGCCGGCGCAAGCTTCGGCTTCCTGTGGTGGAACACCTCGCCCGCGCGCATCTTCATGGGCGACACGGGCTCACTCGCCCTCGGCGGCGGTATCGCCGGCCTCGCGATCCTCTCGCGCACCGAACTGCTGCTGCCGTTCATCGCCGGGCTCTTCCTGATCACCACGCTCAGCGTCATCGGCCAGGTGGGTTCGTTCAAGCTGACCGGTCGACGAATATTCCGCATGGCGCCGCTGCACCATCACTTCGAGATGCTCGGCTGGCCCGAGGTGCAGATCGTCGTGCGCTTCTGGATCATCCAGGGCCTGTGCATCGGCATCGGCCTGACCCTGTTCTATGCCGAGTGGGTGCGCGCGTGAGCGCAGACATCAACGCTGCGCATCGGCTCTCCGACTGGTCGCAGTGGACAGTCACGGTTGCCGGCATCGGCATCGCGGGCTTCTCGTGTGCCGATGCGCT
>JBEGLG010000160.1:0-2705 GCA_041183645.1 Actinomycetota bacterium
CACTCGCACTCGCTCCGAGCGCGGCTGCGTCATCGAGAACACCACGGTCAATGGCCACGAGCTCTTCGAACGTCGTCATGCACTCAGCGTAGTTCGCGCCGTAGGCTCGTCACATGGCAACTCGTGTGGCACTGATCCAGTTGCGCTGCGATTCGGCTGAGCCGATGAGCGACCGCATCGATCGGGCATTCGCGATGGTGCGCGAGGCCGCTCCCCGCGCCGATCTCATCGTGCTGCCGGAGCTCTGGAGCACGTGCGCCTTCGACCTCCCTGCCGCTCGCGAGGGCGCGCAGCCGATCGATGGCTCCCTCGTGACCTCCTTGTCAGCGCTGGCCGCGGAGCTCGGCGTCTGGATACACGGCGGTTCCCTGGCCGAGCTCGCGGATGACAGCACGCGTCACAACACCTGCGTGCTCCTCGATCCGCACGGCACGCTCGTCGCGACCTACCGAAAGATTCACCTCTTCGGCTTTGCCGAGGGAGAGCGCACCGTGATGACCGGCGGCCGTGATGTGGTGATCGTCGACACTCCTCTCGGCACGACCGGTCTCGCGACGTGCTACGACCTCCGCTTCCCCGAGCTCTTCCGCGCCTTCACCGATTCGGGCGCCACCGCATTCCTGGTCTCCTCCGGCTGGCCGCTCTCGCGCATCGAGCACTGGGATGTCCTCACCCGCGCACGCGCCATCGAGGATCAGGCCTGGGTCATTGCCTGCAATGAGGTGGGCACGCAGGGTGCCGATGGCGTCGTGCTCGGCGGTCACTCGGTGGTCATCGATCCGCGCGGCATGGTGATCGCGCAGGCCGGTGAGGCGGAGGAGATCCTCTACGCCGAGATCGACCCGACTGAGCCCGGGCGCTGGCGTGAGGCGTTCCCTGCACTCGGCGACATTCGCCTCGGCACCGAGCTGCGCTAGTCGATCGCGAGTGCGGAGGCACTCCCGATCACGATCACCGGCCGCTTGGCGGGATCGAGCCAGTCCATGACATGGCGCATAGCGCTCTCGTCGATCGAGATGCAGCCGGCGGTGGGCACGCCCTTCGACACATGCAGGAAGATGCCGCCGCCTGCTCGAGTGTTCGCGGGCGAGGCGGAATGCCGAACGCCGCGCGAGTCGACACTGATCGGGCCGTTCGGTGCGTTGTAGTCGAGCACGGCCACGTAGTCGTACTGCCGACCGAGCTTCCACAGATGCTCCACGTAACGGCCGTATGACGCCCAGCTCACCGGTGCCGACTGGAACAGGTTGTAGGTGCTCGGCACCCGAGGGTTGTAAGTCCACGCATCGTTGGTGTCGACCTGCACGTACGGAAGTGTCGTGCCGGGATTCGGCAGGCGACCGAATGCCGAGGTGATCGCATAAGTACCCGCCGGCGTCGTGTTCGTGCTCTGGCGACGACGATCGCCCGGCACGATGCCGCGCGCACCGACGAAGGCGGGCACATTCCTCTCGACGGCCACCCACGTGCCGTCAGTCGATCTCTCGTACGCACTCAGTCGCGCTCGCGGCGAGTGGAAGTCGGTGCTCGTGACGACGATGACCTGCTGCGCGGTCGAGGCACCGGGAAGATCCGCGGGAGTCGCGGCCGAAGCTGAGGGGGCGATCAGGAAGGCAGCACCGAGTGCGGTTGCGGCCGCGAGGGCTCTAGCGATTGTCACGCTCGGCCAGTCGCGCGAGTCGATCGTTGTAGGCATTGAGCTCGGCATCGCCGTCGCGATCGGCCTGCCGATCCTTGCGCTTGGCCTCGCGGTCATCGCTGCGCGACCACTGGAAGGCGATGGCAAGCAGCACGATCATGCTCGGGATCTCGGCAATGCCCCACGCCACCTGCCCGCCGTTGAGGGAGTCGGCCAGGGGATCGGTAATCCAGTCCGGTCGCACGATGCCGTACCACTCCGGTGCGATCGGGGTCGTGCCCATCATCAGGATGACGGCGAAGAACGCATGGACGGACATCGAGAGGAGGAGAAGCAGCAGGCGACCCCAGTACGGGAGCGGCTTCGGCCGTGGATCGATGCCGATGATCACCCAGTAGAAGAGATAGCCCGAGAGCAGGAAGTGCGCCTGCATCACGATGTGGCCGACATGGCTGCCCATCAGCCAGCCGAAGGCGGGAGTGAGGTACAGGCCGTACAGGCCGAGCACGTAGACGACGAACACGTAGAACGGGTTGGTGAGAATGCGCGTGATCCAGCTGTGCAGGAACCACATCAGCCATTCACGCGGACCCCGCTCCGGTCCCGTCGAGGGCTTGAGTGCGCGCAACGCAAGAGTGGCGGGCGCGCCCATGACCAGCAGGATCGGTGCGAGCATCGTCAGCACCATGTGCTGGAGCATGTGCATGCCAACGCTGACGCTCGCGTAAATCGAGACACCGCCGTTGGTGCACCAGAGCACGACAACAAGGCCGAGGAACCAGCTGATCGCGCGCCCGATCGGCCACGAGTCACCGCGCTTGCGCAGGCGAATGAGGCCGCCGAGATACAGGCCACCGGCGATGAGCACCATCGTGAAGAAGAAGGGCTCGAGGTGGAATCCGCCGAGCACTGACGATGCCGTGGGAGCCTCGGGATACCGGTAGCCGAGCAGCGACTCCCCGTAGGAGGGCAGCTCGACGGTCAGGCGCGGTGCTGCGCTCTGCGAGAGCGCGACACCAAGACCCAGGGCGATGGCCATGACAGTGAGCTCGAGGCCGGCGATGCG
>JBEGLG010000161.1:0-3001 GCA_041183645.1 Actinomycetota bacterium
GCCTTCGCCGAACGCGTGCGATCGGGGGAGTGGAAGGGTGCCACGGGTCAACCCATCCGCGCTGTCGTGAACATCGGCATCGGCGGATCCGATCTCGGGCCGGCGATGGCCTACCTGGCGCTGCGTGCGTTCAGCGATCGCGACCTCGTTTTCCGGTTCGTGTCGAATGTCGACCCGACTGATCTGGCCGAGGCGATCCGCGATCTTGACCCCGCGACCACACTCTTCGTTGTCGCGTCGAAGACCTTCACCACGCTCGAGACCATGACGAACGCCTCGGCGGCGCGAGCATGGCTCGTCAATGACCTGGGCCCCGATGCCGTCGCGCATCACTTCGTGGCCGTGTCGACCAATGCCGAAGCGGTGGCCGACTTCGGCATCGACACGACTCACATGTTCGGCTTCTGGGACTGGGTGGGTGGTCGATATTCGATGGATTCCGCCATCGGCCTCTCGACCATGATCGCGATCGGCGCCGATGGATTCGCGCAGATGCTCGATGGCTTCCGTGCGATGGACGAGCACTTCGCGAGCGCACCCGCAGAGTCGAATCTTCCGCTTCAGCTCGGGCTGCTGAGCGTCTGGAATCGCAACTTCCTCGACATCGAGACCACTGCTGTCCTGCCGTACTCGCAGTACCTGTCGCGCTTCCCGGCCTATCTTCAGCAGCTCACCATGGAGAGCAATGGCAAGAGCGTGCGTCGCGACGGCTCTCGAGTCGACTACGACACCGGTGCGATCTTCTGGGGCGAGCCGGGCACGAACGGCCAGCATTCGTTCTACCAACTGCTGCACCAGGGCACTGACCCGGTCGCCTGCGACATCATCGTCGTGGCCCAGTCGGAGAACCCCGATGGCGATCAGCAGGCGATGCTCGTGGCGAATGCCCTCGCCCAGGCCTCGGTGCTGTCGATCGGGCGTGATGCCGCGCAGGTGGCGGCCGACGGCACTCCGGCCGAGCTCGTGCCGCACAAGGTGATGCCGGGCAATCGTCCGGTGAACGTCATCATGATCTCGCGGTTGGATCCCGCTGCCCTGGGCGCGCTCGTGGCCCTCTACGAGCACAGCGTGTTCGTGCAGGGAATCATCTGGGGGATCGACTCCTTCGATCAATGGGGTGTCGAGCTCGGCAAGAAGGTGGCGATGGGCATCCTGGGGCAGTTGGTCGACGGGGTGCCTGCCGATGTCGATGCGTCAACGCGTGCGTCGATCGCACGGTACGAGCGCCTGCGCTAGTCGTCGCTCCCGCGCCGACGCAGATAGCGCTCGAATTCGCGCGCGATCGCCTCGCCGCTGGCCTCGGGAAGGTCGGCGGTATCGCGGGCTTCCTCGAGCTGCTTGACGTACTCCTCGATCTCGTCGTCCTCGGCTGCTAGTTCATCGACGCCGGCCTCCCACGCCTTGGCCTCCTCCGGCAGATCGCCGAGGGGCACCGGCACGTCGAGGAGGTCCTCAATGCGCCCGACTAAGGCCAAGGTGGCCTTCGGGCACGGAGGTGCGGCGACATAGTGCGGCACGGCCGCCCACAGGCTCACCG
This sequence comes from Actinomycetota bacterium, assembly GCA_041183645.1. GTDB lineage: Bacteria > Actinomycetota > Actinomycetes > S36-B12 > S36-B12 > CAIKZY01. Next base: position 1,538 of record JBEGLG010000161.1, read on the forward strand.
CCGGGATGCCGAAGCGCGTGCATGCCTCCTGGATCACGCCGACGATTCCGGTCGGGCCTTCGTAGTGCGAGGCCTCGATCCCCATGGTGTCGCACAGGGTGAGGTCGGTGGACGAACCCGTAACCGGCACGGGTCGCGTATGCGGGCTGTCGGAGAGCAGTGCGCCCAGGGTGACCACGAGCTGAACGTCGAGCTCGGCCGCCAGGCCCAGGATCTCGCGCACGAACTGCTGCCACTTCATGTTGGGCTCGACGCCCTGCACGAGGATGACGTCACGGGGCGAGAGCGGAAGTCGAGCCACGTACAGGCGCGTGCCGGGCCAGGTGAGCTGACGCACCCCCGCTTCGTCGATCGAGATCAACGGACGATTGACCTGGTAGTCGTAGTACTCCTCGGAATCGAGCTCGGTGAGCAACTGGGCATCCCAGGCATCGATGAGATGCGCGATCGTTCCGCTGGCCGAATCGCCGGCGTCATTCCAGCCTTCGAAGGCGCAGACCATCACGGGATCCACGAGCACCGGAAGCTCGTCGTACTCGATCATCTGGCCTCCTCGACTGCGGCAGCGTGCACCGTGGTGATCCAGCCTGCCACGAGTGCAGGCCACTGCAGGGGCACGTCGTGAATTGCGCCCTGCCAGATCTGCAGGTTGAGCTCCCCAATCTCCTGGAGGCGACGCTCGACGAGGGGGTCGAGACCGGGGGAGTCGGTGCACAGCACGGCCCAGGTGTCGGATCGACGTGCGCGGATATCGGGAACGCTGTCGTAATCGAGGAGTCCGTCGAGAACTGCCATGTGCCGGTCGATGCCGATACGCGTGCGTACCAGCCCATCGACCTCGACGAAGGTCGGTGCCAATGCCGAGCGGATCTCGTCGGACCACTGCGGGGCAAGGCTGCCCGCCGAGATCATCGCCCAGAGATCCTCCGCGGGAATGCCAAGAGCCGGCGGGCGCAGTCGCTCGCGCACCGCATCGCGATCGCCCATGTCGGCCGGACCTCGAAGGCCCCCGTCGAGCAGACCGATGGCGCGAATTCGGGTCGGATCCGCGGCACCCGCGCGTGCGGCCACGGCACCGCCCCAGGAATGCCCGATTACTGTCGCGCTCGATATGCCGAGGGAGTCCAGTACTTCGAGGACGTCCTGCCCGCACCGCGCGATCGAGAAATCAGCGCCGAGCGGGATGTCGGAGTCGCCGTGACCGCGTTGATCGACGCGAATGACCCGGGCCGAGTCGAGATAGGCGCATACGGGGTCCCAGAAATGGCGCTGCTGCGAGAGGCCGTGAAGAAGGACGATGGCATCGGAGCCCGAACCGCGGTCATCGCCGACCACGGCCTGGCCGTCGGAGGTGGTCACGGTCCAGGACATGTCTCCACCGTAGCGTCTCAGCGTTTACAGGTAGGCTTGCCTAACTATGGGACAGAGCCTTCGGGAAGCCTTGCGCAGTCGTGTCGTCGTCGC
>JBEGLG010000162.1:0-3311 GCA_041183645.1 Actinomycetota bacterium
AGCTCGCCCGCGCTGAGGCGATGGGCTACGGGGTCGATGCGGCGTCGGAGCTCGAATGCCATTTCTTCACGCCGGACTGGAAGCCGATCTACGACGACATTAACTGCTACTCCATCTACCGTGGCTGGGAGATGGAGCCCTTCATGCTCGATATTCGCGAGTCATTGCGCAAGACGGGTATCGAGGTAGAGGCCTGCAATGTCGAATACGGCCCCGGCCAGACCGAGATCAACGTGCGCTACGGCCCGATGCTGAAGATGGCCGACGACACCGTGTACTTCAAGTACATCGTCCGTCTGTGCGCGAAGCGGCACGGGCTCAATGTCACCTTCATGGCCAAGCCGTTCATTTCCGAGGCCGGAAACGGCATGCACATTCATCAGTCGCTCACGAAGGACGGTAAGAACGCCTTCTCCGTGCAGGACGAAGATTCGGTGCTGGGCAACTCCCTGATGCGCAAGTACCTCACCGGCCTACTGGCGCACCACAAGGAACTCCAGCTGATCATGACGCCGACCATCAGCGGCTACAAGCGCGTGCAGGACTACTCGTTCTCGCCCACCCAGGTCACCTGGGGTCTGGACCACCGGCTGGTAGGCGTGCGCTGCATTGTCGGTGCCGGAGCGGGCAATCGACTCGAGGCCCGCTGGGCAGCTGCCGATGCCAATCCCTATCTCGTGTTCGCCGGAGTCTTGGCTGCCGGTCTCGACGGCATCGAGCACGACTATGAGCTGATGCCGCAGACCACCGGCGACCCCCATGCGGAGGAGCAGTGGGAGCGACTTCCCACGTCGATCGACGGAGCCATCGACAATTTCGACTCGGCCTTCACGCGCTCAGTCTTCGGCGACACCTTCGTCGACAACTTCGTGTTCATCCAGCGCCGTGAATCGGAAGAGTTCAAGGCGAATGCGGAACAGGGCGAGGATGTCAGCGAGTGGGAGCTCAACCGCTATCGGGCCGTCATCTAGATGGCACGGGTACTGCTCATCAGCCATGAGCCGGAAGCGGCACCGGGCGTTATCGGCGAGCTTCTCGACGAGCACGGGCACGACGTGCAGCGGCACATCGTGCTCACCGATCCGCAGAATCCCGATGTCGACTTCCCCGATGTCCATGAGTTCGATGCGGTAATCGCGTTCGGCTCCTTCTCTAATGTCTACGACGAGAAGTCACGAGCCTGGGTCGAACCGGAGATCGAGCTCATCCGCACGACCATGCGTGATGACGTGCCGTATCTCGGGCTGTGCTTCGGCGGCCAGTTGCTGACCGAGAGCCTGGGCGGTCACGTGGAGAAGGCACCGCATGGCAGCGATGAGATCGGGCTGCTGAGCATCGAGCCGACCGGCGCCACCATGCCGATCCCGCAGGGGCCATGGTTCACCTGGCATGAGGACCGCATGGTGCTGCCCGACGATGTGGAGATCCTGGCTCGCACCGAAGACGCCGTCCAGCTGTTCCGCAAGGGCCGGGCTGTCGGCACGCAGTTCCACCCCGAGGCGAATGTCGAACTGGTGTCGGGCTGGATTCGCATCGGGCCCGATCACGTGCCTGACTACACGTCGGCGGATCAGCTCATTGGCGACCTGACCAAGGCAAGTGCGGCCACGCGAGCCAACTGCGAGGCACTTCTCGACTGGTTCCTGCGCGACATTGCCGAGGTGGATGCGTGAGCGCACCCCTCGAAGGTGTCGTCGTCGTCTCCCTCGAGCAGGCGATCTCTGCTCCCTTCGCCACCAGGCAGCTCGCCGACCTCGGAGCGACGATCATCAAGATCGAACGCCCGGAGGGCGACTTCGCTCGTGCTTATGACGGCAAGGTGAAGGGCGAGTCTGCCTTCTTCGTGTGGGCCAACCGCGGCAAGCAGTCCGTCGTGCTCGACATCAAGGATCCCGATGATCTGGCTACCTTCTGGGCGCTGGTGGCCGGTGCTGACGTGTTCATGCACAACATCGCTCCCGCATCGGCAGCACGACTGGGCATCGACGCGGAGACCCTGCACGCGAGGTTCCCCGCGTTGATCGCCTGCGAGATCTCCGGATACGGCCCCGGCGGGCCGCGCAGCGACGACAAGGCCTATGACCTCGCCATCCAGGCAGAGGCCGGCGCCTTCAGCGTCACGGGCGATGCGGAGATGAGCAAGGTCGGATTCTCCGCCGCCGACATCTCCGCGGCGATGTACGCGCTCTCGGGTGTCCTCGCGGCGCTTGTGCGTCGAGACCGAACGGGAGAGGGCGCGGCCATCGGCGTCTCGATGCTCGATTCGCTCGCCGAGTGGATGTCGGCGCCGTTGTACGCCGCGGCGTACGGTGGAGGTCAGGCGCCACGAACGGGGCGTCGTCATCACGCCATCGCTCCGTATGGCACTTACCCGCTGGCCGACGGCACCACCGTGCTGATCGCCATCCAGAACGACCGTGAGTGGCAGTCCTTCGCCGAGACGGTGATGGACGATGCCGCGCTGGGCACGGATCCACGCTTCGCGACGAATGCGGTCCGCATCGCCAATGTCGATGAGCTCGAGCGTGAGATTCTCGAGGCATTCACGCGAGTGTCAGCCGCCGAGATTCGCTCACGCCTGGTCTCCGCGGGCATTGCGACGGCGAACGTCAACGATCTTGCCGAGGTGTGGCAGCACGATCAGCTGCGCGCTCGTGATCGATTCGTCGACGTCGCCCTGCCGAATGGGCGTATCGAGATGCTCAAGTCGCCGTTCGACATCAGCGATTGGGATCCCGGTGCGCAATCGGTGCCCTCGCTCGATGAGCACGACGTCACTGTCGTGCGGCGAATTACTGAGAGCGACTAGTACGACTTCGGCAGGCCGAGCACGTGTTGGCCCACGTAGGCAAGTACGAGATTGTTGTTGATCGGCGCGACCTGGTAGAGCCGTGTCTCGCGGAACTTTCGCTCGATGTCGTACTCAACGGCGAACCCGAAGCCTCCGTGCGTATCGAGCGCGGCATTCGCCGCAGCCCAGGAGGCCTCGGACGCGAGCAGCTTGGCCATGTTTGCCTCGGCTGCGCACTTCTCATGCGCGTCGTACTTCGCGGCAGCATCGAAGCGCACGAGATCAGCAGCGCGCAGCTGGGCGTAGGCCTTCGCGAGCGGGAACTGCACGCCCTGATTCGCGCCGATGGGCTTGTCGAACACGACGCGCTCATTCGCGTAGGCCACGGCCTTCTCGAGCAGGAAGCGACCGTCGCCGATGCACTCTGATGCGATGAGGATGCGCTCCGCATTCATGCCATCGAGGATGTAGCGGAAGCCCTTGCCCTCCTCGCCGACAAGTGCGTCGGCGGGGATGATCA
>JBEGLG010000163.1:0-3029 GCA_041183645.1 Actinomycetota bacterium
TCGAGAATGCCTGCAAGGAGGCCTTCCGGCCGGCTCCGCATGTCGAGCGTTTCGCTGCCAAGGTCATCGATACCGATGGCGATGGCGGAGACCACGAGTTCACGGTGGTCGTGAACAGCTCCGGCAACGAGTATCAGGTGCCGGTCGGCACCAGCATCGCTGAGGTGCTGCTCAAGAACAACGAGCGCATCATCACCAGCTGCGCCGAGGGTGTCTGCGGCACCTGCGAGACCAAGGTTCTCGAGGGCGAGATCGTGCACCGTGACTCGCTGCTGAGCGATGAGGACAAGGAGGAGGGCATCTACATGATGCCGTGCGTCTCCCGGTGCAAGGGCGACCGTCTCGTCCTGGATATCTAGCCGGACCCCCCCTTTGCGGGTCCTCGGACCCGGAAATTTCCTTGTAAGTTGTCTAGACAACTGATATGTTCGTGCCGTTCCAGTCCTCTGTGAAAGGCATGATCATGGTCTTCGTCCCCACCCGTGGTGACCACACCCTGCGCTTCGGCCCGGACATCCCCAACACGCCTTTCCAGCCGGGCGTCGTGCCCGCATCCTGGTACACCGATCCCGAGCGCTTCGATCTCGAGCGCAAGTACGTCCTGAACCCGAACTGGCAGATCATGTTCCGCTCGGAGCAGATCCCCAACACCGGCGACCACTACGTGTGGCAGGGCCAGGGCGAGACCGTCGTCTTCACTCGTCGCAAGGACGGCACGGTTGCCGGCTTCCATAACATCTGCCAGCACCGCGGCGCCCGCATCGTGCGCAACGCCGGCTGCGGCGCACGTCGCTTCACCTGCCCCTTCCACGACTGGGTCTACGACTTCGATGGCAATGTGATCGGAGTTCCCGACAAGGAGGACTTCGATCAGAACAAGCTCGATGGCCTGAAGTCACCGACTGTCGAGGTCGACGAGTGGGGTGGCTGGGTCTGGGCCGTGCTCGATGGCCCGGGCGTGGCACCGCCGCTGGGCGAGTGGCTGGGCGAGGACATCCTCACTGATCTGGGCGCGTACCAGATGGAGAACATGTACCTGAAGGAGAAGGTCGTCTGGGATGTCGACGTGAACTGGAAGGTCGTCATCGACGCCTTCAACGAGTTCTACCACGCGCCGGCTCTGCATCACATCCCGCCGCAGGACGTCAAGGACGGCCGCGAGATGCGCATCTTCGAGTTCGATCATCACGCGATGATGGTCGTGCCGCTCAAGGGCGCTCTGCCCAAGCTCAAGGAGAACCCCGACCACCAGTCCGTGGCCATCTGCCACTACACGATCTTCCCGTCGGGCGTCTTCAACAACAATCCCGAGCACCTGCAGCTGTTCCGCCCGGTTCCCATCTCGCATAACAAGACTCGTTTCGAGACCTGGGAACTCTGGTACAAGTCTGACGATGCCGCATACCTCGAGCGCACCGAGCGGCACTGGGAGCACCTCAAGATCGTCGTGGGCGAGGATGTCTGGACCTGGCAGGACATCGCCGAGACCTCCCGCTCGATGTACTACAAGGAGAACGTCTACAACGACCGCGAGGGCAAGATCCCGTTCTTCCACAACCAGGTGAATGATCTGATCGTGGAGGGCCAGAAGCGTGACGCCGCCGGCAAGTAGTGCGCAGCTCACCCCGGCCGACTTCACCTTCTCCTGGAACTGCATCCCGGACATCCCGCTCGCCGATCGCTTCGCTGCGGCTCGCGATGCGGGCTTCCGCGATATCGGGCTGAGCATCCGGTGGATGGGCGACTTCCTCGTCGATCACTCGCTCAGTGAGGTCGATGACCTGCTGGCCGAGTACGGCCTGACCGTCACCGAGGTCGAGGCGGCGCGCGTGATGCTCGCCGATCCCGACCCGCGCCTGGTGACAGCTGCGATCCTCGCCGAGCACTTCCGCCCGCAGCGTCTGCAGGCCACCGGTGACTTCGACGGCACCTTTGAGGATGCTGCTCGCCGGGCCGGCCAGGTGGCCGATCAGTTCGCAGAGTTCGGCACCGAGGTGGTGCTCGAACCGCTGCCATTCACGAATATGACCACCCCCGCCGACTCGGTGCGCATCATCGAGCTTGCCGGTCGGTCGAATATCAGCATCTGCATGGATGTCTGGCACCTGTACCGCAATCGCCTGCCGCTGTCGGCACTCGAGAGCGCGTGGCCGCACATCAGCACCCTGCAATTCAATGACGGCACGATCGAGCAGCAGGAGACGGACCTGCGCGAGGACTGCTTGCACAACCGCCGTATCCCGGGCGAGGGTGAGTTCGACCTGGCCGGCCTGCTGCGCGAGCGCGACAAGTACCGTCCCGACACGACCTTCTCCATCGAGGTCATCAACACCGAGCTGCGGGCACAGGATCCCGCGCTCACTGCGGCGCAGATCGCCCAGGGCGTCTCGAACGTCATCGCCACGCTTCAGTAGTTCCGCACACAAGGAGGAAGTCATGTCCATGGCCCGCGTCGAGGGGCTGCGTATCGGTGATCGCTACGACATCGAGCAGCTCATGTACAAGTACTGCAAGGCCGCCGACATGGCCGATGCCGTCACCCAGGCCGATCTCTTCCATGACGACTGCCGCGTGCGCTACAGCGGCACCGAGTGGATCGAGGGTCGCGAGAACCTCCTAGCTGCGCTCCAGAAGGCCTTCACTCGCTACAAGCAGACCTCGCATGCAGTCACCAACATCTCGATCGAGTTCCAGGACACTGACTACGCCACCGCCGACAGCCTCATCACTGCCTGGCACCGCGGCTTCGACGGCAAGGAGTGGACCCTGCACGGTCGCTATGTCGACACCTGGCTGCGCGATCGCCATGGATGGCGCATGAAGACCCGCGAGATCATCGCGGCCGGTGCCGAGAACCGCGATGAGTCCAGCCTGAACATGATCCAGCGCCTCGTTCTCAGCGACGGTCACTGATGGGTCGCCTCGCCGGCAAGTCGGCAGTCGTCACCGGTGGAGCCCGCGGTATCGGCGAGGGCATCGTGCGCCTCTATGTCGAGGAAGGTGCTCGCTGCATCATCGCCGATATCGAC
>JBEGLG010000164.1:0-3885 GCA_041183645.1 Actinomycetota bacterium
TCCTGCCAGCAGGCCCGAGTGTTTTTCGGTCCGACCGGCAGAACGCAGAAACCCTCCTGTCACGGAAATGCCGTGGCCGATTAGTCCGAAGGAGGTGGGTTGTCTATGCGTCACTACGAAGTCCTGATCATCCTTGATCCTGATCTCGAAGAGAAGACCGTTGCCCCCAGCCTTGAGACGTTCCTGAACGTCGTCAAGAAGGATGGCGGAACCGTCAACAAGGTCGATGTCTGGGGCAAGCGCCGTCTTGCTTACGAGATCAACCACAAGTCCGAGGGCATCTACGCACTCCTCGACATGCTTGCCACGAAGGAAGCCGTCGCAGAGCTCGATCGCCAGCTCGGTCTCAATGAGGCAGTCATGCGCACGAAGGTCACCCTGGCAGGCAAGAACTAATGGCCGCCGGCGACATTGCAGTGACGGTTGTTGGCAATCTGACCAACGATCCGGAGTTGCGCTTCACCCCCAGCGGTGCAGCGGTCGCCTCGTTCACCGTCGCTTCAAGCTCACGCGTCCTCGACAAGACGACGAATGAGTGGAAGGACGGCGAGACGGTCTTCATGCGCTGCAGCGTGTGGCGTCAGTACGCCGAGAACGTTGCCGAGTCGCTCACCAAGGGCACTCGCGTCATCGTCTCCGGTCGACTGAAGCAGCGCTCGTACGAGACTCGCGAGGGCGAGAAGCGCCAGGTGATGGAGCTCGAGGTCGACGACGTCGGTCCCGCGCTCCGTTACGCGACCGCCAAGGTCACGCGCACTCAGAGCCAGGGCGGCGGCTTCGGCGGCGGCAATGGCGGCGGTGGAGCTTCGGCACCGGCCGACGACCCGTGGGCCTCAAGCCCCGGCGCCGGCTTTGACGAGCCCCCCTTCTAATCGACTCTTTTCACAGACATCAGGAGAAATCAGATGGCACCCCGAGAGAACAGCAAGCGTGGGCCCAAGCCCACGGACAAGATGCCGAACCCGCGCGCATGCCCCTTCTGCCGCGAGAAGTCCAAGAACCCCGATGCCAAGGGCATCGACTACAAGGACGTCAACCTGCTCCGCAAGTTCATCTCCGATCGCGGGAAGATCCGCGCTCGCCGCGTGACCGGCAACTGCACCCAGCATCAGCGCGATGTTGCGATGGCAGTCAAGAACGCCCGTGAGATGGCCCTGCTTCCCTACACCTCGACCGCACGCTAAGGAGCCTGACTAATGAAGCTGATTCTGACTCAGGAAGTCTCCGGTCTCGGTATCGCAGGCGACGTCGTCACGGTGAAGGACGGCTACGCCCGTAACTTCCTCATGCCGCGTGGCTTCGCGACTCCCTGGACCAAGGGTGGCGAGAAGCAGGTCGTCCAGATCAAGCGTGCCCGTAAGGTGCGCGAGATCCGCGATCTCGATCACGCTCAGGAAGTGAAGGCCCAGCTCGAAGGCCTGACCATCACGCTGCCGGCGAAGGCCGGCGACGCGGGTCGTCTCTTCGGCTCGGTCACCAGCGCCGATGTCGCCGCTGCCGTCAAGGCTGCCGGTGGCCCGGTGCTCGACAAGCGCAAGATCGAGATCACCAAGGCAATCAAGAGCGTCGGCAAGCACTCTGCAGTCGTGCAGATCCACGCCGGTGTGGTCGCCTCGGTCAAGTTCGAGGTCGTCTCGGCGTAACCGCAAAGACACCAAATGTTGGGACGCACTCGTTAGAGTGCGTCCCAACTGGTTTTCTGAGGAGGAATCATGGGGTTCGGAGAATCCATCAAGCACGTGTTCAGCAACCTCACCAACTTCTCGGGGCGCGCGTCGCGCTCGGAGTTCTGGTGGTTCTACCTGTTCCTGGTGATCGTCGAGATCATCTTTGCGGTGATCCTGAACGTCGTCGTCGGCAACTCGAGTAGTGGATCCCTGTCGACGTTCCTCTTCTACGTGATCTACGTCGTCCTATTCCTGGCGTCACTGTCCGTCTCGGTACGACGTCTGCATGACAGCAATAAGTCCGGGTGGCTGGTACTTCTCGGCCTCCTGTGCTGCGTCGGCCAGATCATCCTGATCGTCTTCTTCGTCCAGCCGTCAACCGAGGGTGATAACTCCTACGGTCCACGACCCACCGCGTAGTCAGCGCAACACGAGGAGGTCCGGGGCATATGCCCTGGACCTCTTCGTCGTCTTACGAGATCATGTGCGCAACGACGCGGGGGGTCCGCGCAGAATGGAGTAATCATGGGATTCGGGCAGGCAATTCGCTCGTGCCTCGGCAAGTACGGAACATTCTCGGGCCGCGCGTCGCGCTCGGAGTTCTGGTGGTTCTACCTCTTCACGGCCATCGTGAGCGGCATCCCGATCTTCCTCGGCGCGATCGTGCTCGCCGTCGCAAGCGGATCATCGGGCAATGGCTCCGCTGACGGCTTTGGCCTTCTCGTCGCAGTGGTGCTGTACATCATCGGCTTCCTGGCGTCGCTGGCGTTCTTCATCCCGACCCTCGCCGTGGGCTGCCGTCGTCTCCATGACCGCGGTACCTCGGGCTGGCTGCAGCTGCTTCTGCTGGTTCCCTGCGCCAACATCATCCTGATCATCTTCTGGGTGCTCGCCGGAACTGACGGCGACAACATCTACGGCCCGAAGCCCACCAACGCGTAGGCGCTATTTCGCCGCGTCGATTCGAGCGGGCAGCTGGCGGACAAGTCCGTCGACTGCCCGCTCGATCATTGTGAGCACCAGCTCGAATCCCTCGGGGCCCCCGAAGTAGGGATCGGGTACGTCGAGCTCAGGATCGGGCTCGGTGATGTCGGCGAGGGCCGGGTCGAAGGACCGCAGCATGCGCAGCTCGCTCCTCGCGTGGGTCTTCGCCATGAGGGCTCGGAGATCGGCGTAGTTACTGGTGTCCATCGCCAGCACGAGATCGATCTGCTCGAACCAGTCATGGGTGATCTGCCGGGCGGAATGACTGATGTCGTAGCCGTGGCGAGTCAGGGTCTCGACACTGCGCGGATCAGCGTCGTGGCCGATATGCCAGTCGCCGGTGCCGGCGGAGTCGACCGAGACGCGGTCGGCGAGCCCGGCCTTCTCGACGCGGTCCACGAGCACGACCTCGCCGATGGGGGAGCGGCAGATATTGCCCAGGCAGACGACGGTGATCCGGTAGGTCATCCCGCGAGAATACGGGGAACTATTTTTCCTCCACAGGCTGTGGGTGAATCTGCCTCACGATAGGGGTGCCTTGTGGACAATTCGGGCATTGCATCCCCAGGCTATCCCCAGGCTTCCCCCGAGATTGAGGGGAGATTCCCCACCTTGTCCACAGGGTCATCCACAGGACACATGGACACTGGGTGCGGTGGTCCCTAGGTTCGTCACACCCCCAGGAGACACTGGGTCAGTCATGGGCGAACTCGAGCGGAAGGAGCAGTCATGAGCGTGGCCGAACTGCACCCCGCCGATCGCGAGCCCTATGACCGCGAACCCGGCCCCGACCGCACCCCACCGAACGACATCGCCGCCGAGCAGTCCGTCATCGGAGCCATGCTCCTGTCGAAGGATGCCATCGCCGATGTCGTCGAACTCGTGCGCGAGGGCGACTTCTACCGTCCGAATCACCAGATCATCTACGGCACCATCCTTGATCTCTACGGCAAGGGCGAGCCGGCTGATGCCGTGACCGTGGCCGCCGAGCTTGGCCGCATCGGCGAGCTCGCGCGCATCGGCGGCGCCAATTACCTGCACACCCTGGTCTCGATGGTGCCCACGGCAGCCAACGCGAACTACTACGGCCGCATCGTCCGCGAGCAGGCGATCCTGCGTCGCCTGGTCGAGGCCGGCACGCGCATCGTCAGCATGGGCTACGGCGGCCAGGGCGATGTCGACGAAATGGTCGACCGTGCTCAGGCCGAGGTCTACGACGTCACTGATCGACGCA
>JBEGLG010000165.1:0-5454 GCA_041183645.1 Actinomycetota bacterium
CGCTTCGGCTACATCACGCCGCCGGCCGATGTCGACGTCTGCATGGTCGCCCCCAAGGGCCCCGGTCACCTGGTGCGCCGCGAGTACGCCGCCGGTCGTGGCGTTCCCGCCATCGTCGCCGTCGAGCAGGATGCCACGGGCAATGCCTGGCCGCTGGCCCTGTCGTACGCGAAGGCCATCGGCTCGCTGCGTGCAGGCGGCATCAAGACCACCTTCACCGAGGAGTGCGAGACCGATCTCTTCGGCGAGCAGGCGGTGCTCTGCGGCGGTGCCTCGCAGCTGGTCATGTACGGCTTCGAGACCCTCGTCGAGGCGGGCTACCAGCCCGAGGTCGCGTACTTCGAGTGCCTGCACGAGCTCAAGCTCATTGTCGATCTCATGTACGAGGGCGGCATCGCCAAGCAGCGCTGGAGCGTCTCCGACACGGCTGAGTACGGCGACTATGTCTCCGGCCCGCGCGTCATCGACCCGAGCGTCAAGGAGAACATGAAGGCCGTTCTCGCCGACATCCAGAACGGCACCTTCGCCGAGCGCTTCGTCAACGACCAGCTTTCGGGCGCGACCGAGTTCAAGGAGCTGCGCGCCAAGGGCGAGAAGCACCCGATCGAGGCCGTCGGCCGTGAGCTGCGCAAGCTCATGAGCTGGGTCGAGAACAAGAACGACGACTACGTCGAGGGCACTGCAGCCCGCTAGTACCGAATGAAAGGCCCGCCGCATCGCGGCGGGCCTTTCGCATCCCCGGGGCCCTTCGAGCGAGATCTAACAGGCACGGTCAGATGGGAAGGCTGGGCCCTTTCGTGGAGTCACACCCGCGATGTGCGCGTCCGCCTGACCGCCGTGCATGCCCGTGTAGGGATACCCCACCTTGCAGCTAGGAGTGGACGGCGTTGGCGCCTTAGCCTGAGTTCATGAAGGCGCATGCACGCAAGACTCCCCACATCACTGCAGCGCTGAGCGCCGTTGTGATAGTGCTCGGAATGGTGTCCCATGGTGCCGCCCCAGCATGGGCGACAGGTACCTGTACCGTCACCACGACGAGTGGCGGCGCGGGGGTCGGAACCTTGTCGCAGGCGATCACCGATGCCAACGCCGGCAGTTGTAGTTCGATCGTCTTCGATGCCACGTTCGCGTCGGCGCAGACGATCACCCTGTCAGCGAACCTCCCGACGATCACCAACTCAGTCACCATCACTGGGCCGGGCCGAAGTCTGCTGACAATCGATGGTCAAGATGCTCGAAGGATCTTCCTTGTCAACGGTGCGAGCAAGACCGTCAACTTCTCCGGCATGACATTGACGCATGGGCGAGACGAGGCCACCGGCAATAACTTGGCGATTGGCGGTGCGGTCTACGTCTCGAATGCGGCGGCCGTTTCGCTGACCGACTGCGCGATTACGAACTCGCTGGCCAGGTACACCGGCGCCGCGACCACGATGGGTGGGGTGCGGGGAGGCGCGATTGCTGCAGCGCATGGCAACCTCACCATTTCAAATACGACGATCACGGGCAACCAGGCCGAGTCGATCTCCGGTAGTCAAACGGAGGCGATAGGCACCGCCTCGTATGGCGGCGCAGTGTTTTTCGACGGAGGTGGTTCCCTCGCCCTGACCGACACGACAGTGTCGGACAACTCGGCGACCTCGACACTCGGAAGTGCTGCCGGGGGCGCCGTGACCATCTTCAGTGGTGCATTGGCGCTGAGTGGTACCACCACGATGAACGCGAACTCCGCCCACTCGGGCAGCGGCATTGGCATGACGGGCTATCGTTCGGCTTTCGGCGGGGCCCTCTATGTCTCTTCGGCGGTGCCCCTGACCATCTCGGGAATGGCGACCCTTTCCAATAGTGCGGCAACGGCCAGCACGGGGCCGCTCAATGGCAGCGGTGGCGATGCGGATGGTGGAGCCATGTACATCGCAGGGCCTACGACGATCTCCGGCACGGTCGCGATCACAGGGAGCACGGCCACGGGTGGCATGAGTGGGCATCCGCAGCTTGGTGCTTCGACCACCGGAGGTGCGGCGTACGGCGGCGCCATCTTCGCCTACGGCTCGTCTGTCAGCCTCACGGGCGTCACGATCACCGGTTCGACGGCGATCGGAGGCGATGCAGACAGTGCCCCAGTGGGCAGCAACGGGGAAGGTGGCGCTGTGGGTGGAGCGATCTACGCGGCGAACACCACCAGCCTCACGGTGAGTTCATCGACGATCAGCGATTCGCACGTGCGCGGCGGCCTCACGACCACGCCCAGCGTTTACGGCAGAGGCTATGGCGCTGGCGTGCTTGTGTATAACGCTGCGGGTGTCATCTTCGATGGCGTGACCATCTCAGACAACCGACCCTTGCTCACCGCAGCGGTCGAGGGAGGTGCCGTCAATGCCTCCGGCACGTCGAACGTACTGATCGCGAACAGTGCCCTCACGGGAAACTACGCATCGTGGGGATCGGGTGTATTCGCGAGTAGCCACGCAACTGTGCGTTTGTCGAACACGACTGCGTCCTCGAATGCAGCGGTGGTGCCGATCAGTTCGGGTGTGTTTGACGCCGAGGTCGCGTCGACTATCAATGTCAACAACTCGACCATCGCGTCGAACACAGCAGTGGCAGTGCCGGTGTTCTATGCCAATGGTGGTTCAGTCGCCATCACGAACTCTGTGGTGGCCGATAGCGGTTCGGCATCCGCGAACTGCGCCACCGCCAACGGCGGCACAATCTCGATCTCGTACAGCGTGTCGTACCGCGGCACAGGGGCACCTGACGCCTGCTCGATCGGTACCGGCGTTCTCACCTCGAACCCCATGGTGGATGCCCTTGCCAGCAACGGTGGCACGACGCAGACCATGGCACTGCAGGCATCGTCACCCGCCCTCTTGGCCGCGGACTCGGCCACCTGCCAGGCCTCGCCGGTGAGTGGCCTCGACCAGCGTGGTGTCGTGCGCCCAGTCGGACGATGCGATGTGGGTGCCTATCAGCGCTCTGTCGCATTGACGCCTTCCGGAGGCGGCACAAGCACGCCTGTTGCCGATGAGGCGCCTGCTGTGACCACCTCGCATGCGCCACTGAATACACCGCCGTCAGCCTGTGTCGTCACGGGTGTGCACGTGACGCTGGGGGATCGCTCGATGCGCGTGGGCTGGGCGGTGCGAGGTGGGCCGTGCGCCACGACGGCCACCGCAACGCCGGTCAACCGTGCATCTGCACCGACTCCGCGTGATTGCACGACGACGCAGACGTCATGCGTGATCACCGGGCTTACTCCGGGCGTTCGTTACGCAGTGACCGTGACCGCTGAGGGCGGGGCGGCGACAGTTGGAGTGAGTCCGGTACAGGCCACCCGCATCCTGCACAGGTACATCGCCATTCCCTTCATGGTTGGCTCGGCACGCCTGACCGCGAAGGCTCATCGCATGCTCACGCAGGCTGTGTCCGGTGGGGCGGAGTCGGCGCTCGTCGCTGGCTACGCCGATCCGTCGAGTTGGCGCCGAGCCGGACTCGCTCAGGCCCGGGCACGTGCGGTACTCGCTGCTCTTCACGAGGTCTCTCCGCGCCTGCGGGTGACGGTCGCCCGCGGTGCGCCCTCGAATGCTCGGTGCGTGGACTACGCAGGTCGCTGCACGGTCCTGCGTGTGACACGCGCGGTCGCGCATTAGGCCGTCGACCGCGGGGGGAGGTGACCTCGTTCACAGGCTCGGCCGGGCGGTCGGGGCCCCCTCGTGGCCCAGATAGGATTCCTGGGTGACTAAGCCCCGTGTACTCATTGCCGAAGAGCTCTCTCCCGCCACCGTCGAGGCCCTCGGCCCCGACTTCGAGATCGTGAACTGCGATGGCGCCAACCGCGCCGAGCTGCTTCCCGCGATCGCCGATGTCGATGCCATCCTCGTGCGCTCGGCTACCCAGGTCGATGCCGAGGCCATTGCCGCGGCCAAGAACCTCAAGGTCATCGCCCGTGCCGGAGTCGGCCTCGACAATGTCGACGTCAAGGCCGCGACCCAGGCCGGTGTCATGGTCGTGAACGCGCCGACCTCCAACATCGTCTCGGCCGCCGAGCTCGCCGTCGCCCTGCTGCTGGCCTCGGCCCGCAACGTGGTGCCCGCTGCTGCCGCACTGGCCAATGGCGAGTGGAAGCGCTCGAAGTACACCGGTGTCGAAGTTGCCGACAAGGTCGTCGGCGTCGTGGGCCTCGGTCGCATCGGCGTGCTCGTCGCCCAGCGCCTGTCGGCCTTCGGCGTCAAGCTCATCGCCTACGACCCCTACGTGCAGCCGGCTCGCGCCGCTCAGCTGGGCGTGCGCATGGTCAGCCTCGACGATCTGCTCGCCGAGGCCGACTTCATCACCGTGCACCTTCCCAAGACTCCCGAGACCGTCGGCCTGATCGGCGAGGAGGCGCTGCACAAGGTCAAGCCGACCGTGCACATCATCAACGCCGCTCGCGGCGGCATCGTCGATGAAAAGGCGCTCTACGACGCGCTGGTCGATGGTCGCGTCGCCGGCGCCGGCCTCGACGTCTTCGCCAAGGAGCCCTGCACCGATTCACCCCTGTTCACTCTGGAGACCGTCGTGGCCACGCCGCACCTGGGTGCGTCCACTGACGAGGCCCAGGAGAAGGCCGGCATCGCCGTGGCGCGCTCCGTTCGTCTCGCGCTGGCCGGCGAGCTCGTTCCCGACGCCGTCAACGTCCAGGGCGGCCAGCTGGCCCAGATCATCAAGCCGCTGCTGCCCCTGACCGAGCAGCTCGGCTCCATTGCCTGCGGCCTCGCTACCGATGCCGTCGTGCGCGTCGACGTCCAGGTTCTCGGCGAGGCCGCGACCGAGGATGTCCGCGTTCTCGAGCTCTCGGCGCTCAAGGGTGTCTTCCAGGTGCTGGTCAACGACCCGGTGTCCTTCGTCAATGCTCCGGTGCTCGCACAGCAGCGCGGAGTCGAGGTCGCGCTGACCTCCGACACGGTCAGCCCCGATCACCGCTCGCTGGTGCGCGTGACCTTGACCCTCACCAACGGCAAGTCCGTGAGCGTCGCCGGCACCGTGGCCGGCCCGCGTCACATCGCCAAGCTCGTCGAGGTCGACGGACACGATGTTGATGTCCAGGTCAGCGATCACCTGATCTTCCTGCACTACAGCGATCGTCCCGGTGTTGTCGGAATCATCGGCCAGAAGCTAGGTGAGGCGGGTATCAACATCGGTGGCATGCAGGTCAGCCCCGATAACGCCGGCTCAGCCCTCGTCGTCCTCACGGTCGACTCAGCCGTCGACAAGGCAACCCTGCAGGGCATCTCCACCGCGATCGGCGCCTCGTGGGCAGAGTCGATCGACCTGGTCGGCTAGTCACATCACTGCAGCGGGGTCACGGTCATCGACCGTGACCCCGCTGCTTTTCGCCCTGTTCGCTCGTAGGGGAGTGGCACCTTCACTCGAAGCCGGGCGGGTTAGAGTCACATGATGAACTCGTTGCTCGGT
>JBEGLG010000166.1:0-3615 GCA_041183645.1 Actinomycetota bacterium
GGGTCGATGAGATCCTGCAGGCGGTAGGGCGAGGTGAAGTCGCGTGACGGTGCAACGCCATTGCCCGGCTCGGTCGCAATGGCCGAGAGCAGTGCGCTCGCGAGATCGCGTGACGCATCGCCGGTGCCCGTGTTGACCTGCAGGCCCAGCAGGATGTGGCCGTCGTCGCGCACCAATGCCGGCCATGCCATCGGCAGCACGGTGGCCAGGGTCACCTGACGCGAGGCATCGCGGGTGAGCTCGAGCGGGGCGGTCGCTGAGGGCACGAGCTCGCGCAGGGCGACGATGTCGCACTCCGACACGAAGCCCTCGAAGGGGCGGCTCGATCCGGCAGCGAGGTCGACCTTGCCGTGGCAGGCCTTGTAGCGCTTACCCGAGCCGCAGGGGCAGGGCTCGCGCATGCCGACGACGGGCACCTCGCCCTCGATGACGACGGCGGCTGACTCCTGGCGGCGTGACTTCTTTCCCATAGCGGAAGAGCCTATGCGGGGGTCACCACCGGTCGGTCGCCGCCCATGTCGGTTTTCGTCTCCCGAACGACACAGGTCAGGATCGAAGTCAGGCCAGCGAGACCACGACTCAATCACTGTTCGGGCCTCTGAGCCTCGCGTTCCGTGTGGGGTTACCCCCACACGGGTACTGCCCGGTCAGCACTCTTGCACCTAACGTCCAGCTGTGAGACGTCGAGCAGAGATACGAGCATTGTCGGCCAGCCTCGGCATGGCCTGCCTGTTCACCGCGTTGTTGACATTCTGCATACCCGCATCAGCGGCAAGTTCACCCAGTATCGCCGCAAGCGTCAACGTCGGCACCAACCCCAACAGTGTCGCTATTGCGAACGACAGCACCAAGGCCGTGGTGACGAACTACGCGAGCAACACGATCAGCATCATCGACATCGCGACCGGCACGGCAACTTCCGTGGGCGTGGGCACACATCCGACCGCGGTCGCGATCACACCCGACGGCACCACGGCACTCGTGACTAACTACGGGAGTAGCACGGTGTCGTTTGTCTCGTTGGTCTCCGAAACCGTCACGAGCACGATCACCCTTGCTGCAGGAGCTCAACCAGGCAGCGTGGTGATTTCGCATGATGGCTCCACAGCATTCGTCGCCGATGGTGGACTGGGCATAAATCTGATCGAGCGCATAGATATCTCATCGCGAACTATCACCGGCTCAGTCACAGCAACGCTGCCGGGTGGCCTCTTGATGTCACCCGATGGGCAGACCGTGTATGCCACCGCCGCCATGAGCGGCCAGGTCAGCTACTTCAACACCACAACACTGAGCCGAGGAACAATCACCCTGTCTGACTATTACGGAACCCCGGCAACCTCACTCGCAATCTCACCGGATGGTGCCACCTTGTACGTGGTGCGGGGCACTCAGTACCACATCGTGTCAATGCTCAACACAGTCACTCATTCGCAAACGTCGACGACCGTCGTTGGTTCATATCCGCGGGGTGCGGCGGTCTCGCCGGACGGCTCACGCGTGTACGTCACGAACAGCGGGAGTGACACAGTCAGCGTCCTCAACTCCGCAGGTGCGATCACCGGCACAATTCCCGTCGGACAAACGCCGGATCAAGTGTCGTTCACTCCAGACGGTCTACTTGCCCTGGTGACCAATCAGGCAGGCAACTCGGTCTTCTTTATCGACCCATCAAGTGCCACTGTGGTGAGCACGCTCGCGGTGGGAGCGACCCCGACGAAACTCGCGATCAACACACTGGGTACCAAGGCGCTGGTTATCAATTACGCATCGAACTCGGTCAGCATCATCAATCTTCCCTACAGCGAGATCGTTGGTGGCCCGACAGCTGCAATCCAGCAGTACGGCATCCAGGAGACCGACCGATGCGGTGTCGCACCGCCGGACTCCGTACTTATGCCTGCTTTCGGCGAAGAATGGCGAAATTTCGGATGGGGTCACAGTTGGGCGCAGTGGCCGGCAGATGGCCGGGGTGGATACGTCTGCACGAGACAGCCGCTCTACACGACGAACGGTTGGCTGATCGCCTCCTGAGCCGAGGAAGGCTCCTTGCTCACGCCTGATCGCGCAGACCCTGCTCTCGCAGCCGGTCGATGACGAACCCGGGACGATTGCTGATGATGCCGTCGACGCCGAGCGAGACGCACAGATCGACGTCGGCGGCAGTGTCGACTGTCCAGACATGCACGAAGTTCCCGAGGGCCTTGGCCTTGGCGATGTACTGCGGATGCGAGTGCAGTCGCTCGATCGAGACACCGATACCCGTCACTCCCGGCGGCACGGAACCATCGCGATACCGCCGCGGAATGCGGTCGAGTAGAAACACGGTCGGGTACTGCGGTGCGTGAGCCGCCACCCACTTCACCGCATATGAGCTGAACGACATGATCCGCACGCGCGGCGAGCCGACAGCAAGGCCGTGGCGGCGCAGGACGTCCACCAACTCCCGCTCGACATAGCGACCGAACCGGGTCGGATGCTTCGTCTCGATCGAGAACTTGATGGTCGATGAGCGCTCCATCAAGGTCACGAGCATTCGATCCAGGGTGAGCACGCTCGTGCGAGTCTCGTCGGGGGTGGGATCCTCGAAGTCGCGCCAGACGGTCGGACCACCGCTGTAGTCGTGAGCGGAGAGCTCACGAAAGGTCATCGACGAGACTGCCCCGCTGCCCGAACTGGTGCGATTGATGCGCCGATCGTGCACGAGCACGAGCGTGCCGTCGGCGGTGAGGCGAACATCGCATTCGACGGCGTCAGCGCCCTCGTCGACCGCGCGAAGGTAGGCCGCGAGCGAGTGCTCGGGCTCCTCCTCGTTCGCGCCTCGGTGGGCGACAACCTCGATTGCCACTCGCCAACATTCCCATACTTCGCCGACCTGCGATCATGAACCCGTGGCCGAGACGAGCGAGTACCCCTATGACGTGATCCTGTTCGATCTCGACGGCACGATCAGCGACTCTGCGCCGGGCATCACGGCCAGCCTGCGCCACTGCTTCGACGCTGTGGGCATCGAGCAGCCGAGCGACGTGGAGATCAGCAAGTACCTCGGCCCACCGCTCTCGGCAGCATTGCGCGACTGGCACGGGCTCGACGAGGCGATGGTCAATCGCGGAGTCGATGCCTACCGCGAGGTCTATCACGACAACAACGAATACAACGCCGAGATCTTCGAGGGCATGCCCGCTCTGCTGCAGGAGCTCAACGACCGCGGCATCCCCATCGCCACGGCCACCAGCAAGCCGATCGAGTCAGCGACTCGCGTGCTCGATCACTTCGATCTCACTCATCATTTCGTAATGATCGGCGGCGCCCAGCTCGACGGCACGAATTCCAAGAAGCCTGACGTCATCCAGTACGTCTTCGACGAGATGCAGATTCATCCCGACTCGCATCGCATCATCATGATCGGCGACCGCAGCCATGATGTTCACGGCGCACAGCACCACGGCATTCCCGTCATCGGTGTCGAGTGGGGCTACGCCGACCCGGGCGAACTCGAGGCCGCCGGCGCCGATTACGTCGTCGGTTCGGTCGCCGAACTTCGCGCGATCCTGCTCGGCGAATAGGTCGCGCAGGTCACAACGAACAGGGCCACGTCAGCCACGAAATCCTGCG
>JBEGLG010000167.1:0-6230 GCA_041183645.1 Actinomycetota bacterium
ACTCGTCGGCAAGGCGTTCGTGAATCACGCGGGCACGACTGACCAGCTCGCCCTCGCGAAGGATCCGGATCACGGCAAGTGCTGCCGCACTCGAGATCGGATTGCCGCCGAAGGTGGAGCCGTGCGAGCCCGGTTGAAAGAGCTCGGCGGCCGCGCCGAGAGCAACACAGGCACCGATTGGCAGTCCGCCACCGAGGCCCTTGGCCAAGGTGACAATGTCGGGAGTGACACCCTCGAACTGATGCGCAAACCACGAACCCGTGCGCCCCATGCCTGTCTGCACTTCATCGAGGATCAGCAACGCGCCATGATTATCGGCAATCGCCCGCGCCTCAGTCAGATAACCCAGTGGCGGAACGATCACTCCGCCCTCGCCTTGAATCGGCTCGAGGAGGATCGCCGCTGTCGCGTCTGTCACGGCCGAGGCAAGTGCAGCTGCATCGCCAAACGGGACTGCAGTCACATCACCAGGCAGGGGCCGGAAGGGATCCTGCTTGGACGGCTGAGCGGTCAGCGCGAGGGCTCCCATCGTGCGCCCGTGAAAACCGCCCTCGGCGACGACCATGTGAGTGCGACCCGTGAGCCGTGCAAGCTTGAACGCAGCCTCGTTGGCCTCCGCGCCCGAGTTGCAGAAGAAGACGCGACCAGTGCCACCGGCGTCGAGAAGACTCAGCAGCTCATGAGCCAGATCGATACAGGGAGCAGTGGCCACGAGGTTGCTCGTGTGACCGAGTGTCGACATCTGCGCAGTGACTGCTGAGATGAGATCCGGATGCGCGTGGCCCACCGCATTGACCGCGATTCCGCCGATCAGATCAACGTAATCGCGACCGTCGGAATCCCAGACCCGAGAACCCTCACCTCGCACCAGCTCAATCGACGGCGTGCCGTAATTGTTCATGAGCCCGGACTTCCAGGAGTCCGCCCATGTCACGGTCATGACAGCTCGCTGTCGGGGAGAACCATGGTCCCGATGCCGTCGTCAGTGAAGACCTCGAGCAGAACAGAATGCGGGAGCCGGCCGTCGATCACATGGGCGCGAGGAACTCCGCCTTGCACTGCCCGCAGGCAGGCCTCCATCTTCGGCACCATCCCCGATTCCAAGGACGGGAGCATGCTGGCGAGATCGGACTGGGAGAGGCGCCGGATGATCGAATCGCGATGAGGCCAGTCGGCATACAGGCCCTCAACATCTGTGAGCAGGACGAACTTCTCGGCGTCGAGTGCAATGGCCAGGGCCGCCGCGGCCGTGTCGGCGTTGACGTTGTGCACGATCCCGTCGGCATCGCGCGCCACTGTCGAGACCACGGGAATAAGCCCATCGTCGAGGAGTTGGGTCACGAAATCCGGATTGACCTCGACGACATCACCCACCTGTCCGATGTCCACGCTCACTCCGTCGACCAGCGCGGTACGCCGCTCGGCAACGAAGAGGTCAGCATCCTCACCCGACATGCCAACGGCATAGGGCCCGTGGTCATTGATGAGTCCGACGAGCTCTCGCTGCACCTGACCCACGAGCACCATGGCCACGACGTCCATGACCTCAGGTGTCGTCACCCGATATCCGCCGCGGAACTCGGACTCGATGCCCAGCTTGCCGAGCATGGCATTGATCTGCGGGCCACCACCGTGTACAACTACGGGCCGCAGACCGGCAAGCCGAAGGAAGACGATGTCCTGAGCGAAGCTTGATTTCAGCTCATCGTCGATCATCGCGTTGCCGCCGTACTTGACGACGATCGTGGCGCCGTGAAAGGTCTTGAGCCAGGGCAGAGCCTCGGCAAGAACACTTGCCTTGGAGCCGGCGTCATGGGCGGAGTGCATGTGGAGCCTCTCAGGTTGCGTAGGCGGAGTTCTCGTGGACATAGTCGGCGGTGAGATCATTCGTCCAGATGGTCGCGGAATGACCTCCGGCCTTGAGATTGACGTCGATACGAACCTCGCGTCCGGCAAGCGACACCAGATCACGGGACTCCCCGACTCCCCCATTGCGGCAGACCCACACGCCATTCAGGGCGACATCCACCTGCCAGGGATCGAAGACAGCTGACGTCGTGCCCGTAGCCGAGAGCACGCGGCCCCAGTTCGGATCCTCTCCGTGAATGGCGCACTTGAGCAGGTTGCTGCGACTGATGGCACGAGCGACTTCGAGTGCATCGTCAACCGACTCGGCCCCGCTCACGGAGATCTCGATGTCCTTGCTCGCGCCCTCGGCATCGGCTATGAGCTGACGGGCGAGATCCATGCACACGAGGGTGAGCACCTCCGTGAACTCAGCCTGGCTCGGTGTCGTCTCGCTCGCACCATTGGCGAGAAGGAAGACCGTGTCGTTCGTGCTCATGCAGCCATCGGAGTCAATGCGATCGAAACTGAGCGAGACGGCGTCGCGAAGTGCGGCGTCGGCAATCTCGGCCGGGACATCAGCATCGGTCGTGACGACCACCAGCATTGTCGCCAGCGCGGGGGCCAGCATGCCCGCGCCCTTGGCCATGCCGCCGACGACAAAACCGCGACCCTGCGCGGAAGCGGTCTTGGCCACGGTGTCGGTCGTCATAATGGCGGTTGCCGCGTCAGCACCGCCGTCGACGGACAACGCTGCCACCGCCAGGTCAACTCCGTGCAGGAGAGCCTCCATGGGCAGGCGCTCGCCAATGAGACCGGTTGAGCAGATGCCGAGGTCGCCCGCTGCCACGTCATGACCGGTGGCAGCCAGAGCACTGGCCACGTATTCGGCCGTGCGATGAGTGTCGGCAAAGCCCTCGGAGCCGGTGCACGCGTTCGCCCCGCCCGAATTCAGGAAGACGCCCCGCAGGCTCGCATCCTTGATCACTTGCTCGGACCACTGCACCGGTGCGGCCTTGAACCGATTCGACGTGAACACGGCAGCCGCGACATCGCGCGGACCGTCATTGACCACGAGAGCCACGTCGGGCCTGCCCGAAGCCTTGATTCCCGCGGTAACCCCTGAGGCCCGAAAGCCCCGAGCCGACGTGACACTCACGGTGCAATTCCATTCGTCGAGAGACCCGCGGTCTCAGGGAACCCGCTGATGAGATTGGCATTCTGCAGGGCTTGGCCGGCCGCGCCCTTTCCGAGATTGTCGATGACGCTGACGATGACGACGCGACCTGAGTGAGCATCGCAGGACACCTGAAGCTGCGCTGAATTGGATCCGAATACGGAATCCGTGTGCGGCCATGTTCCCGGTGCCAGGAGCTGCACGAAAGGCTCATGGTCATAGGCATCGTGGAACGCATCACGAAGGCGTGACTCGGACACACCCTCGACGAGTTGCGCAGTGCAGGTCGAGATGATGCCGCGCGACATCGGAGCCAGGAGAGGCGTGAACGACAGACGTACGTCAGCTCCGCATGCGGCGGACAGCTGCTGCTCGATCTCGGGCGTGTGCTGGTGGACACCTCCCACCTTGTAGGCCGACATCGACCCCATGATGGTGGTGGCGAGAAGTGACTCGCTGGCCTTGCGGCCTGCGCCTGACGTACCCGAAGCAGCCACGACGACCAGGCTCTGCGGATCGATGAGCCCAGCGACGAGAGCGGGTGCAAAGGCCAGCTCGATGCTTGTTGCGTAACACCCCGGATTCGCGACACGCGTCGACTCCGCGATCAGTGCGCGCTGACCCGGCAACTCGGGGAGGCCATACGTCCAGGACCCGGCATGGGGTCCGCCGTAATAGGTCGACCACGCCGCTTCGCTGGTGAGACGGAAGT
This sequence comes from Actinomycetota bacterium, assembly GCA_041183645.1. Taxonomy (GTDB): domain Bacteria; phylum Actinomycetota; class Actinomycetes; order S36-B12; family S36-B12; genus CAIKZY01. The sequence goes on from JBEGLG010000167.1 coordinate 3,735, forward strand.
CGGCACCGAGATCGACCACGGGCAGATCAGCCGGAAGTTGAGCGACAAGTGCAGCAGACTCGCCGTGCGGCAGGGCGAGGAAGACGAGCTCTGCGTCAGCGAGAACGTCAGGGGTTGTCTCCGCGAGAACCCTCGAGTTCAGTGAGACCAGCTGAGGATGTACCTCCCCGATCGACATGCCGGCCTTGCCGCCTGCGGCCACGGGACCGATCGTGAAATCGGGGTGCGTGGCTAGCAGCCGCAGGAGCTCGCCGCCGGCATACCCCGACGCACCTGCCAGGGAGATTCGCGTCATGCAAGAAGTATACGCATATGCGCATACTTATGCTCCGCGCAGGGTTGCTCCACACTCCCGGGCGGCTGAATCGAGGGCACCTTGGCGCGCGGCTGCCGTCTCGGCTGCCTCGAGCGTGCGGTCCGGCGCCCTGAAACGCAGGGCGAAGGCCAAGGAGCGATGACCGTCGGGCACCTGCGGACCGCGATAGACGTCGAAGAGCCGTACGGATTCCAGGAGTTCCCCTGCCCCCGCCACGAGTGCGCGCTCAACCTCGGCCGCAGTGACGGAATCGCTCACCACGAGGGCCAGATCCTCCTTCGCCACCGGCTGGGTGCCCACCCGCGGCGCGGGGCGCACGGCAGGTGCGAGCGCCATGAGCGCCCCGAGATCAAGCTCCCAGGCGCAGGTTCGGGCAGTCAGACCGGCAGCCTCGACGACTCGAGGGTGAAGTTCGCCCGCGGTACCCACGACGGAATCCGCAATGAGCAACTCGGCACAGCGTCCGGGGTGGAAGGCCGGGTCAGCGCCCTGCCTCACCGTGGCTGCCAGCCCGAGGCTCTCGCACACGCTCACGGCGGTGGCGACGGCATCAGACCAGTCACCGACACGAGCGGGACCCCACCAGCCCTCGCGCTCTCGGTCTCCGACCAGGAGGCCGGCGGCGTGGTACGGCTGCTGCGGCAGTGCGGCATTGAGCTCTGCCCATTCCGATTCGCCCGGTCGGTCAAGGACGCTCGGTCGCAGTGCCTCGCCCGAAACCGACCCTCGATACACGGAACCGAGTTCGAAGATGGTGACGCTGGCGTTACCGCGGCCGGCGTTACGACGTGCGGCGGCGATCAGTCCGGGCAGCAAGGTGGCCCGGAGGTACGGCTGCTCATCCGACATCGGATTCGCGAGTCGAACATCGGAACGACGGGGGTCATCGGACGGGATGCGAAGGTCATCGAGCTCGGCATCGGAGACAAAGGGGTAGCAGAGAACCTCAACACCTCCGCGGGCCGCGAGCACGGTACCCACTCGACGACGCATGCGCTGTTGGGGAGTGAGCCCATGCCCTACCGCGGCGATCGGCAGCCGTGATGGCACCTGATCGAATCCGATCAGGCGAATGACCTCTTCGACGAGGTCAGCGGAGTCGGTGAGATCGGGCCGCCAGCTGGGCGCAATAACCCGAAGCATCGAATCGCTGACGTCGACACTGCACCCGACGCTGGTCAGCTTGTCGACCACGACCGATTCGTCGATCGGCATGCCGGCAACCGTCGAGGGCTCGCTGACGGGCATGGTGATGACGGCTTCGGAGACTGGCGCTTCAACAGCTGTCATGCCGACGTAGCGACCACCGCCGTACTGAAGTAGAAGTGACGCGGCACGTGCCGAGGCGTAGGGAGCAAGCTGACGATCGACACCACGCTCGAAACGACGCGATGCCTCGGAGCTGAGCTTGTGTCGACGGGCCATCCGGGCCACGACCTCAGCGGAGAAATGCGCTGCCTCCAGGGCTATCGAGGTCGTGGTGTCGTCGATCTCAGTCTCGACACCACCCATGGTGCCTGCGAGGCCGATGGCACCGCGATCGTCGGCAATGACGAGATCGTCGGCGTCAAGAGCCCGCTTCACGTGATCGAGAGTCTCGAGAGTCTCGTGAGCACGTGGGCGTCGGGCGGTCACGGTGCCGCGAAGCTTGCCGAGATCGAAGGCGTGCAGTGGCTGACCCGTTTCGAGCATGACGTAGTTGGTGACATCGACAGCCAGGGACACCGGTCGCATTCCGCAGGCGCTCAGCCGACGGCGCATCCACTCGGGCGATGAGGCCTGAGGGTCGAAGCCGACGATCGTGCGAAGGGTGAAGAGGCCGCAGGCCTCGAGGTCGTCACTCGCGCACTCAGCAGGAGCCTGCGAAGACTCCGGGGCGGGAAGTTCGACCAACGCAAGACCCGGGTCGGCGAATTCGGTCCCGTAGGAAATTGCCAGCTCGCGAGCGAGGCCCCGCAGGGACAACGCATAGCCGCGATCCGGAGTGACCGCAATGTCGAGGATCTCATCGCCGATGCCCAGGATCGCGCGGGCATCATCGCCCGCCGAGGCAGAATCGCGGGGAAGGATGATGATGCCGTCGTGACCATCACCGAGCCCCAGCTCACGCTCGGAGCAGAGCATGCCGTCGGACATCCGACCGTAGGTCTCGCGAGTGGCAATCGTGAATCCGCCCGGCA
>JBEGLG010000168.1:0-5227 GCA_041183645.1 Actinomycetota bacterium
CCGGACTCGACGACCTGATGACCGAGGACTACTCGGTGGTGAAGGCACTCGCAGATGCCTACGGCTCCTGGATCACCGACTTCGGAATTGACGGATTCCGCATTGATACCGCGAAGCACACCGACCCGTACTTCTTCGGTCGCTGGCTCCCGCTGGTCAACGCGACGGCGCAGGCGGCCGGCAAGCGTGACTTCAGCTCATTCGGCGAGGTCTACGAATTCGATTCCGCTCAGCTGTCGGAGATCATGCTGGATCGGAGACTTCCGAGCGTGCTCGACTTCCCGTTCCAGCAGTCCGTGCGCGAGTTCGTGACCCTCAAGGGCACCGGCGCCAGCTTGGCTGCGCTCTTCGACACCGACGACTACTACACGTCGGCTGCATCGAATGCCTATGGCCTCGCCACGTTCCTCGGAAACCACGACATGGGTCGTATCGGCTTCTTCCTCCGCACCGACAATCAGTCGGAATCCGCTCATCTACTCGAACGCGACCTGCTGGCTCACGATCTTCTCTACCTGACCCGGGGTGTGCCGGTCGAGTACTACGGCGATGAGGTCGGCATGACCGGAAGCGGTGATGGCACCGACAAGCAGGCACGACAGGACATGTTCACCACCCAGGTGAGCGAGTGGAAGTCGGAGCCTCGAATCGGAGGGAATCCGATCGGTTCGGGATCATCCCTGGGGGAGTCGACCGCGATCACCCGACGCATTCTCGAGCTGTCTCGCCTCCGTACCGCGCATCCCGCCCTTGCCGATGGGTCGCAGATCACTCGTTACGGGAAAGACGGTGCTTTCGTCGTGAGTCGAATAGATCGCGCGACGCGCACGGAGTACATCGTCGCGTTCAACACCGCGAACACTCCGTCGCTCGTGGCCGTGCCTACCTCCACGCCGAACGCCACCTTTGCTCCGCTGATCGGTCAGGGCAGCGCCGCTTCGGGCTCCGATGGACGCCTCTCGATCACGATCCCGCCACGGGGCACCCTGGTACTCAAAGCGGCGTCGACGCTCCCGAATCCCGGACCACCTGCGATCACCGTGAAAGCCGCCATGGATCCGATCACCGGCTCCTATCGCGTTGCCGCGAGCGTGCCCGGCTCTGATCCGGCGACTGTCTCATTCGCCTATCGCCGCAAGGGTTCCTCGACCTGGACCCCGGCCGGCACAGACGATGCGCGTCCCTTCCGGGTATTCATCAGCCCGGCGCGAGTAGGGGCGAACTCTCGAATCGAGGTTGCGGCATTGGTGACATCGACGACCGGTCAGCAGGCGACCAGCCGAGCAGTCCCGGTCACCTTGACCCCACTCGGCTGACGAGCGAAGCCCGCTCTCGCGGTTACCATGGGCGAAACGAGGGAGACGGAGCATTGATGCGCATCAAGGTGGCAGTGGTCGCCGCGATCACGTTCGCGGCAGGAATCACGCTGGCTGGTGCGCCTGTGCAGGCCGCGCCAGCCGCAGGGCTCACCATCTGGGCTGATCAGACTCGCGCCAACGTGCTCACGACTCAGTTCCCGAAGGGGTTCGGCGGCAAGCCACTGAAGATCGTCGTCAAGGATTTCGCCGCGATCAAGTCCGAGCTTCCGACTGTCGCTCTTGCTGATGCCCCTGATGTCATCGCCATGGAGCACGAGTGGGTCGGCGGTCTCGTCGAGAGCGAGCTTCTCGCACCCACCAAGCTGACCGCCGACCAGAAGGCGCTCTTCCCCGCGAACGTGCTCTCGGGCTTCTCCTACGCAGGGAAGATGTACGGAGTTCCCGTCTCCTTCGAGAACGTCGCGCTCATCACGAATGTCGCACTCGTCAAGACCGCGCCCGCGACCTTCGATGCCCTGGCGAAGAAGGCGCTGAAGCTGAAGAAGGCCGGAAAGATCACGGTGCCATTCGCGGTGGGCCAAGGTGCGAGCGGTGATGCCTACCGCATGTATCCGCTCTTCGCGGGGCTCGGCGGCTATGTCTTCGGCACGGATGCCAGCGGCGCAGTCGACGTCCAGAACATCGGGGTCGACAACGGCGTGTTCAAGACGCATCAGGCCAAGATCGACGGATGGAACAAGACCACCCTGATCGACTCTGCACTGACTTCCGATGCCGCGAAGAACGCCTTCGTCACCGGTGACTCTCCGTTCTGGATCACCGGTCCGTGGGATGCCGCTGCGCTCGCCGGCCTGAAGTTCAAGTACCGGGTCTCGCCGCTGCCGAATATCGTCACCGGACTCGAGCCCTCGCCGCTGCTCGGGATGAAGGGGTTCGCGGTCACCGCCTTTGCCTCGCAGCACAAGCGGAGTCCCCTGGCCAAGGAGTTCCTCCGCACCGGGCTGACCGCCCTGCCCGTGCAGACCGCCTTCGGCTCGGCAGCCGGCCGGATGCCGGCTGCCACGGCCGGCACCCCTGCCTCCACCTTGATCAAGGCCTTCGGGGTGGCCGGCAGTGCAGGAATCCCGGTGCCGAATGTGCCGCAGATGAGTACGGTCTGGGCCCCCCTGGGCAAGGCCTGGGCAACCTCGACCTCCGGTGCCGCCGCGGTGCCGGCGAAGGATGCCTTCGCCGAGGCTGCCCTGACCATCCAGACCGACCCCGGGGCCCTTCGAGCCCGATTTCGTCCCTGAGCACTCGCTCGTTAGACTCCTCTCAATTCCTCGGCGAGGGTGTCGCACAGGCACCGTGATCGACGCGGTCGGCGCCCAACGCGCTTTGCCGAGGTGTCCGACGTACGAGGAGAAATAGAAGTGTCTGACGTTTCCATCACCGCCGTTCCCCGCACTGATTTCGGCAAGGGTGCCGCGCGCCGCACGCGCCGCGAGGGAAACATCCCCGCAGTCATCTACGGCGAGGGCTCTGCAGTCACTCACGTGGCCCTGCCCGCCCATGAGCTCGAGCTCGCGCTGCGCAAGCCGCGCGTCGTGCTGAACATCAGCTTCGAGGGCAAGACCATCATCACCAAGCCGCGCGATGTCCAGCGCGAGCCGGTCAAGCGCTTCATCGAGCACGTTGACCTCATCATCATCTCGGCAAGCGAGGCCACCGACCGCGGCAACGAGGCCGTGGCCTTCGCCGAGGCCGCTGAGGCACAGGCCGTCCAGGACGCCAAGGATGCCCGTTCGGGCAGCGCGGCAGCCGACGCAGCCGACGCTGCTGATGCTGCAGCGGCAGCCGCAGCAGCTGAGTAACTAAGGCTTCATTGCACGAATAGTCAGGACCGGGATTCCCATGAGTGATGCGTGGCTTATAGCCGGGCTCGGGAACCCCGGTCCTGACTATTCCGCGACCCGGCACAACGTCGGGTACATGGCGGTCGATCGCATTGCGGCCATGACCGGCGCCAAGCTCTCGCGTCACAAGCGTGCGAATGCGATGGTGGCCGAGGCAAAGCTCGGGATGCCGGGCAGCCAGACCCCGATCATCCTCGTGGAGTCACTGTCGTACATGAACGAGTCCGGCGGCCCGATCAAGGCGCTGATGCAGTTCTACGACATCCCCGCCGATCGGCTCATCGCCCTTCACGACGAGCTCGATATCCCCTTCAGCGCACTTCGCGTCAAGCTCGGCGGCGGCGACAACGGCCACAACGGGCTCAAGAGCATGCGCAAGGCGCTGGGTACCGGCGACTTCTACCGCGTGCGCATCGGCATCGGGCGCCCGCCCGGACGCCAGGATCCCGCGGCGTTCGTCCTGAAGCCCTTCGCGAGTAGCGAGCGCGCCGAGCTTCCCGAGCTCATCGAGCGTGCAGCCGACGCGACATGCTCGCTCATCACGAGCAGTCTCGAGCGCACCCAGAGCATGTTCAACACCGGCCCGGCAAAGGAATAGCGATGACAGATCTCCCGATCAGCGATGCCCAGCTCTCGTCGATGGTGGCGAAGCAGGCGGGTCAGCTGCTGCTCGAGCTGCGCGCATCCTTCGGCGCGATCGATCCGGGTGACAAGGATCGCGCGAATGAGCTGCGCAAGGCCGGTGATCGTGCCGCCAATGAGTTCATCGTCGCAGCACTTCGCGAGGCTCGCCCCGACGACGCAATCCTGAGCGAGGAGGAGAAGGACAACGACCTTCGCCTCGCGCACGAGCGCGTATGGATTGTCGATCCGCTCGACGGCACGTATGAATACGGTCAGGGCCGCGCCGACTTCGCGGTGCACATCGCTCTCTGGCATGCCTCCGAGCAGCGGCTGTCGGCCTGCACGGTCGACCTTCCCGCGCAAGAGCTCACCCGCACGATGTCCGAAGCGGACGCCGCACCGGCCGTACTGCCGACGGATCGACCTATTCGCATCGTGGCCTCGCGCAGCCGTCCACCGGCAACGCTGGCCGCGACGGTCGAGATTCTCGGTCACCTGCTTGCCGAGGCCGGCATCAATGAGCACGGGGTCGAGATCATGGACGTCGGCTCTGTCGGCGCGAAGGTCAACGAGATCCTGTGCGGCCGTGCCGAGGCCTACGTGCACGACACCGGTTTCTACGAGTGGGATGTCGCGGCGCCGTACGGGGTCGCGCAGCATTACGGGCTCGTGCCCTCGCATATCGACGGCAGTGAGGTCACGTTCAACCACATGCCGCCGTATGTCACCGATCTGACAGTCGTGCACCCGGCACTCGTCGGCTACCTCCGTGCTGCCCTGCGCGAGGCTGCTGCTTCGTGAGCCTTGCCGGTCTCCTGAAGTCACTGCGCGGCGAGCTCGCCGCGATTGCCGACATGCCTTCCGGCAGCTCCCCGGTTCATGTCACTGCAGCAGTGCCCGTCCAGCCGGCTATCGCCGCGATGGTCAGCGGCCGCGGTGCGCCTGTACTCGTCGTCACTCCCACTGGTCGCGAGGCCGAGGATGTCGCGGCACAGATGCGCGAACTACTGGTCGATGCTCGAGTCGAAGTCTTTCCCTCCTGGGAGACACTCCCGCATGAGCGACTCTCGCCTTCCCTCGACACCGTCGGTCGTCGAGTCGCGGTGCTGCGTCGTCTCGCGCATCCGGATCCCTCGGATTCCCTGACAGGGCCAATCGATGTCATCGTGGCCTCCATCCGTGCGGTGGCCCAGCCGATTGTCATCGGCATCGGCGATGCCGAGCCCATTCGACTTCGTGTGAGCGATGTCGGAGATCCGGGCGAGATCGTCGAGCGACTCGTCGGCCTCGGCTACGAGCGTGTCGACCTCGTCGAGCGTCGCGGGCAGGTTGCCGCACGCGGAGGCATCCTCGACGTCTTCCCGCCGACTAACGAGCACCCGTTGCGCA
>JBEGLG010000169.1:0-18134 GCA_041183645.1 Actinomycetota bacterium
CGGGATCGATTGAGCCAGTGAGGTCGAAGGCGTAGTGCCCCTCGCCCGGCAGCCAGGCGGCCTCCTGGAGCTCGGCCACGGCGTACCGGAGCACGCCGGCCGCGATGACGATGAGCAGGACTCCTGTCCACATGAACATGGCGCCCAGGTTGAGGTGCAGTGCACCGCGATAGAGCAGGAGGCCGAGTACCGCGGCGATGGCGAGGCCGAGGAAGGCGCCGATCAGGGGGCCGACTTCCTCGCCGGAGGAGGTGATGCCGGCCCAGACGAAGAGTGCGGTCTCCAGGCCCTCGCGGGCGACCGCGAAGAAGGCCACGATGCCCAGCGCCCAGCCGCTGCGGGCGATCGCCTTGTCCATCTCGCCGTGCAGGTGCGACTTGATGCCACGGGCGTGGGTGGCCATCCAGAAGATCATCCAGGTGATGAGCCCGACCGCGGCCAGGCTCATGAGGCCGGCGAAGGTCGGCTCGGCACGACCGGAGAACTCCTTGCCCGTGACGGTGAGCAGGGTGCCGGCGATGAAGGAGAGCACGAGGGCGGCGATGACACCTGCCCAGAGCTTGGCGAGGAGTGCACGCTGGCCGATCTTGACGACGTACGCCACCAGGATGGCGACGATCAACGACGCCTCAAGGCCTTCGCGAAGGCCGATGAGGAAGTTGGCGAACATGCTGCTCCCGGTGCACTCGAGGTTAGGTAAGGCTTACTAAGGGTAGCCTAACTCGCCTGACTCGTCTACACAAGTATGGCCCCCGCATGGGGGCGATGACGCCCGATAGACTTCCCGCGCTGGGGCTCGCCCCGCACGCGGGCGTTGCATAGTGGTAGTGCCCCACCCTTCCAAGGTGGAGGTGCCGGTTCGATTCCGGTCGCCCGCTCCGACGACGAAGCCCCCTCATATGAGGGGGCTTCGCTCATGCTCGGGTCCTTAGCGGCTGACATCCCACCAGATCGTCGCGATCTCGACCGGTGCCTCCGGGTGCTCGGCCAGGTAGGCGGCGAGCTCCTCGGTGCGATCGGCACCGAGGCAGAGCCGGCGGCGAGCCAAGGTCAGTCGCTGCTCCTCGGACTTCACATTGCGCGAGCCCCACGACACGGCATCGGCCCAGACCTCGATCTGCGCATCGAAGCCGAGAGCCTGCGCCATGGCCACGACGTCATGGGCGGTCGGCGCGGTCGGACGATCGAGATTCCAGAAGTGCTTCCATGCCGGCGACAGTCGGGACATCGGGTGGAACATCGGCATCTCGATCACGACACGCTTGCGCGCATGCCAGTCGAGCTGCTGCAGGAACGGAGCCAGATCGGGTGCATTGAAGGTGACGTGGTGACAGACGACGACATCGGCCTCGAGTACCTCATCGGCGATCGCCGGCCACTGACCGAGGAACTCGCGATGGTGAGCGCCGTAGCGAGTCGCGGCAAGCGCATATTGATCGAGCATCGCCTGATCGCCATCGACTGCGATGACCGTTCCCGCGGGCGGGATCAGCGCCATCGACGCGACACCGCCACCGCTTCCGACGTCGAGAACGCTGTCGCCTTCGTCGAGGACCGCACGGGCGGTGCGATGCGAGAAGGTGTCGGCAATCTCGTCGTCCTCGATCGTGAACAGCTCGACCGGGTGGATCCACGGCGGCACCTCGGCCTGGTCGAGGATCTCCTGGGGAATCGCCCAGGATTCAAGGGCCGAGCGCCACTGGGTGCGCAGTGCTTCGACGTCCGCGGTGTATTCCATACCCCCGAGGGTATCGCCTTCCCCGGGGCCTGTCCTCAGGAGCCCTGGCAGCCCGGGCACCAGTAGAGATTGCGCCCCTGCATCTCCGCGATACGAATCTCGCTGCCGCAGAGGTAGCAGTGCATTCCGGCACGCCGGTAGACATACACCTCGCCGCCGTGCCGATCTACGCGCTTGTCGCGCCCCATCACCTCGGGCATGTGCTCGGGCTTCACCGTGTCGATGCGCCCATTCTTGGTGCCCTGAGTCATCAGGAGGACGAGATCGGCCCATATGCCGTCGAACTCGGAGCGCGAGATCTCGTTTCCGGGGCGGAACGGCGAGATGTCGTGGCGGAAGAGCACCTCGGCCCGGTAGATGTTGCCGACACCCGCGAAGATGCGCTGATCCATCAGCAGTGCACCGATGGACTGAGCACTGCGATGCACCTTGGCCCAGGCGGCTTCAGGATCGGCATCCGCGCGGATCGGATCAGGACCGATCTTCGCGATCGATGCCTTCTTCTCCTGCGGTGTCAGTACCTCGCACACGGTCGGTCCGCGCAGCTCGGCATACGAGTCGTCGGTGCGCAGCCGCAGCCGCATCTGCCCCTCCGGCTCCGGTGCCTCCCCCTTGCCCAGGCGCCACTTTCCGAACAGGCCCAGGTGGATGTGAATCCAGAGGTCGTTGTCGAAGCCGATATACAGGTGCTTGCCGTGCGCCTCGACCTTGCGCACGACATGCTCAGTCAGACGCGCGGCACCATCGGCAAAGCGACCCTGCGGACTGTCGACGGCGACGACCTTGCCCCGGAAGGCACGCGAGAGCCTGCGCGCCTGGTTGTGGATGACATTGCCCTCAGGCATGGGTCACCGCTCAGCCGCGTGCATCGCGCGCACGCGCACGCGCTGCCCGCTCCACGCCATCGCGACCCTCGGAGAGCAGTCGCTTCGGGGTCGCGCCGAGATTCCCGGCGATCGCGGCATCGGTCAGCGCGATCGTGGTGTCGTCGACGAGGAGGAAGGGATACAGCCCGACAGTGATGTTGGTGGCGGTCTCATTCGTGCGCGACTTCCAGAGCTCGCCCATCATCGCGAAGTACGCATCGCGATACGGCACGAGCAGTTCAATCTGATCGGGATGCATGAAGCCGCCGATCGTCGCCTCGAGAATCGCATTCGGCAGGTCGGTGCGGTCGACGATGTCGGCCCAGGCCTGCGCCTTGGCTGCGGCCGTCGGCCGTGCAGCACGAGCAACGGCGGCCTGACGGCGACCGGTGGCCGTGTCATCGCGCACCAGCTCGGCATCGATCTCAGCATCGCCGAAGCGACCGGTGGCAACGAGGCGCTGAATCAGCGACCATCTCAGGTCGGTATCGACGGCGAGCCCGGGCCACACGAGCGAGCCGTCCAGGAGCCCTTCGAGAATGGCCAGTTCATCGGACGTTCCGGCCGAGCTGATGAAGGATCGCGTGAAGGCAAGCTGGTGGTCACTGCCGGGCTCGGCACGTCGCGCGAACTCCAGCAGGGCCGCAGCGATGCGCGCGACATAGCCGGGGCGATTTGCCGGAGCGGCGAACTGATCGATGGCTGCCTTGAGCTGACGCAGGACGCCCTGGACTACGCCGACGTCGGACTCCTTCTCGATGCCCGAGATCACGAGGTCGAGGAAGTCGCCAGTGCTGACCTCGGCATCGCGAGTCATGTCCCAGGCGGCTCCCCAGATCAGCGCACGGGCCAGCGAGGAGTCGACGTCGCCGAGATGGGCGACCGCGGTCTTCCAGCTGCGCTCGTCGAGTCGGAACTTGGTGAACGTGAGGTCGTCATCATTGAGCAGGAGCAGATCCGGCTGCCTGACGCCGATAAGAGAGGTGACATCGGTGCGCGCACCGACGACATCGAGCTCAAGTCGATCGCGGCGGGTCAGCACTCCGTCGACGACGTCGTACAGGCCGATGGCCATGCGATGGGAGCGCAGCGTCGGCGCGATGCCTGCAGGGCTGCTCGGCGGCTCCTGCTCGATGACAACCGAGGCGTAGTTGCCCTGGGCGTCGACGGCCACGAGCGGGCGCATGAGATTCACGCCGCTGGTGCGCAGCCATTCCTGGGTCCAGCCCGAGAGATCGCGCCCTGAGCTCTTCTCGAGCTCGACGAGAAGGTCATCGAGCTGCGTATTGCCCCAGGCGTGCTTGGTGAAGTACTCGTGGATGCCGGCCAGGAACTCGGGCTCGCCCACCCAGGCTACGAGCTGCCGCAGTGCCGAGGCACCCTTCGCATACGTGATGCCGTCGAAGTTCACGCGCACCGCATCGAGATCGGTCATGTCAGCGGCGATGGGATGTGTCGAGGGAAGCTGATCCTGGCGGTAGGCCCACGCCTTGCGCTGATTGGAGAACGAGGTCCAGGCATCGGTGAAGCGCGTGGCATGCACGTTCGCGTAGTGCGCCGCCCACTCGGCGAATGACTCGTTTAGCCACAGGTCATCCCACCAGGTCATGGTGACCAGATCGCCGAACCACATGTGCGCGAGCTCGTGCAGGATCGTGTTGGCGCGCTGCTCGTATGCCGAGTCGGTCACGCGCGAGCGGAAGACAAGATCCTCGAGGAAGGTGACGCAGCCGGCGTTCTCCATCGCACCCGCATTGAACTCGGGGACGAAGAGCTGGTCGTACTTGACGAACGGGTACGCGATGCCGAACTGCTTCTCGAAGAACTCGAAGCCCTGCTTGGTGATGAGGAAGATGTCGTCAGGGTCGAGGAACTCGGCCAGAGAGGTGCGGCAGAAGACGCCCAGCGGGTAGGTGCCGAAGGTGCCTGAGTAGGAGTCGCGCACCTCGTAGTACGGGCCGGCCACGAGTGCGGTGATGTAGGTCGACATGCGCAGGCTGGCCGGGAAGTCCCAGCGCGCCTTTGCCGCGCCGAGCTCAACCGGTGCGGGAGTCACGGCATTGCTGATGACCTTCCAGTGATCGGGCGCGATCACGCTCAGCTGGAAGGTCGCCTTCAGGTCGGGCTGCTCGAAGCAGGCGTACATGCGGCGTGCATCGGCGGACTCGAACTGCGTGTAGAGGTACGTCTCATCGTCGACGGGGTCGACGAAGCGGTGCAGGCCCTCGCCCGTGTTCATGTAGGCGCAATCGGCGGTAATGACGACGGTGTTCGATGCCTGCAAGTTCGGCAGGGCGATGCGAGCTCCCGAGACAACCTCGGCGAGATCGAGGTCGACTCCGTTGAGGGATACCGAGCGCACGTGCGGAGCGATGAGATCAATCCAGCTCGATGCGCCGGGCGTACGGCAGTCGAACACGGCCGTCGTGGTCGACAAGAACGTGTCGCCCGGCTGAGTGAGATCGAGCAGCACCTCGTAGGAATGCGAGTGCAGAAGTGCCGAACGGTCGGCCGCCTCGGCCCGGGTGATGTTCTCGTTGTCGCTCACGCGATGACCTCCTTAGGATGAGGCCAACCCTATGCGCCTAGTGCAGGGAAGCCACCCGAGGAGCCCACGTGAGCGTCACCGCCGATTTCTGGTTCGATCCCCTCTGCCCGTGGGCCTGGATGACCTCCCGCTGGATGCTCGAGGTCGAGAAGGTTCGCGAGGTGAGCGTGCGCTGGCACGTGATGTCCCTCGCCGTGCTCAACGACGGTCGCGAGCTTCCGGAGAAGTACGTCGACCTGATGCGGAAGGCGTGGGGCCCGGTGCGCGTCATCATCGCGGCGCGCAACGCCCACGGCGACAACGTGATCCTGCCGCTCTACACCGCGATGGGCACTCGCATTCATCTCGGCCAGAACGACGACTTCGATGCGGTGATCGCCGAGTCGCTCGCCGAGGTAGGCCTGCCCGCCGCTCTCGCCGAGTTCGCGCACACCGACGCCGTCGATGCTGATCTGCGAGCCAGTCATGCCGAGGGAATCTCACTGGTGGGCGAGGATGTCGGCACGCCGGTTATCGCGGTTCCCGGTGCCGACGGCACGCAGATTGCCTTCTTCGGGCCGGTGGTGACTCCGACTCCGCGCGGCGATGCGGCCGGACGCCTCTGGGATGGCACGCTTCTGGTTGCCGGCACCCCCGGCTTCTACGAGATCAAGCGCACGCGAACTGCCGGCCCGTCATTCGAGTAGGCAGTCGGCCTGACTCAGGCAGGCTCGTTCAGGTGCAGCACGCGCGGTGCGCGGGCGTGCTCGGCGAGCAGCATGGCACCTGAGCGAATACCGCCGACAAGATCATCGGCACCGAAGTTCGAGCGCATTGCCAGGATGGCCAGCTCGCAGGAGCGGTCATCGATATCGATGGCGGCCTGAATGCCGGTGACAATGTCGATGGTGCGCGCAGCAGGGTCGACCGCGATCAGCACGGCAGTCTCGGCACCGGGGATCTGCGCATGCTTGGCGATAGCCGAGTCGCGCCCTTGCTCGAGCGGCCCGACATAGGCAGCGAAGCAGCGGCCCGAGATCTCGCGAGCGAGCTCGAGAGCAGCGGTGATCGCCACGCGCTGCTTCGGGGTCAGATCAGAAGCTTCCATGTGCGCCACCTCCGACGACTGAGGACGAGCCGATGCCGATCTCGCGCGGGAGGATCGACGGATCAGGCGCAGAGCCCGAGCTCGCGATGAAGACGGGGCCTTCGGCTGTGGGCTCACCGGGCAGCCCGGAATGGCGATCGCCGCGCATCCAGCTCGAGGCCGAGACGGCAATGACCACCAGCACGGCAAAGCCGACCGGGATCCCGATGAAGAGTGCGAGAGCTTGTCCTGCGTTCACGCCGCAATCCTAGAGGTCTACCGCTGCCGCACTGCGTCGACCATGGGGCCGAGCAGCACAGGCCCGGCGATGACGTCCTCCAGGAGCATCGGACGACCCGCGGAATCAGTCATGGGCACCCTCCAGTTCGGGTACTCGAGGTACGTGCCCGGCTGATTCTGGGCTCGGCGATCCCCCACCACATCCGGAAGTCCGACCCCGACCAGGCGAGAGCGGGTCGAGCCCACAGCCTGGTGCAGGGCAATGGCCATGGCATCGAGCCCGGCATCGCTGTCGAGGTCGACATCGGCCGCCAGGAAGCCCGCCTCGCGCAGCAGCGTCGCCCACTCCTCGCGATCGCGACGCGCATTGGCGTACTCGACAGCGGGATCGGTGACGAGCAGCCCGAGAGTCTCGCGGATGCGCACGTGCTCATCGCGCAGGAAGCCGGCAGTGGGAGGAAGGTCGTGCACGGTGACGCTCGCGAGAATGTCCTGACGCCAGTCGCCGAGCGGAGTGATGACGCCGTCGGTGCGCTCGAACCACGAGATGACAGTGCCGAGGATGCCGCGCGAGGCGAGGGCATCGCGGACCCATGGCTCGACCGTGCCGAGATCCTCGCCCACCACGATCGCGCCGGCCCTCTGTGCCTCCAGGCACAAGATTCCGAGCATCGCGTCGTGGTCGAAGCGCACGAACGTGCCATTCCGGGCGCCCATGCCCGCCGGTACCCACCAGAGGCGGAAGAGTCCGAGCACATGATCAATGCGCAGGCCTCCCGCGTGACGCAGGATCGTGCGCAGGAGATCGCGATACGGACGGTAGGCAGCCTCGGCGAGCGCGTCGGGGCGCCACGGCGGCTGCGACCAGTCCTGGCCCATCTGGTTGTACATGTCCGGCGGTGCTCCGACCGACACACCGCGGGCAAGGACATCCTGCAGTGACCAGGAGTCAGATCCCGAGGGATGCACTCCCACGGCGAGATCGGCCATGATGCCGATCGCCATGCCGGCATCGCGAGCCGCCTTCTGAGTGGCGGCCAGCTGCTGATCCATCTGCCACTGCATCCACATGTGGAACTCGACGACGTCGGCATGCGACTCGCGGAAGTCGGCGACAGCGGAGGAGTCGGGTCGCGCGAAGTCGGCTGACCACGCAGACGGATCATTGCCGAACACCTCGCTCATCGCGCACCAGGTGGCGAAGTCGCGCAGGCCGACGCCCTGATCGGCGATGTATGCCGCGAATTCAGCGCGACGCGATTTCGACAGGCCGACGGCGAAGATTTCGGAGAAGGCTGCGCGCTTGACGGCCCACACCGCGTCGCGGTCGAGGAGGTCAGCGGTCAGGTTCATGGCGCGCAGCGGTGCCGCAGCCTCCTCCAGCTGCTTGCGCTGCTTCTTCTTCAGTTCGGCGAATTCGGGGATGTCCTCGACGTGCAGGTAGATCGGATTCGTGAAGCGACGAGTCACCGGCAGATACGGAGAGTTCTCGATCGGCGAGACCGGGGTGGCCGCATGCAGCGGATTGATGAGCACGAAGCCCGCACCGAGATCGCGGCCGCTCCACGCGGCGAGGGTGGCGAGATCGTGCAGATCGCCGATGCCCCACGACTCGCGAGAGCGAGTCGCGTACACCTGCGCCATGAATCCCCACTGCCGGTCGCCGGCGATGGCCTCGGGGTCGAGCCGCGCGGGGGTGACGACCAGCGTGCTCTCGGCATGACGGTCATCGCTCTCGGCGTGAAGTGCGTGCCAGCCGAGCGGCAGGTCGACCGGAATCGCGAAGGAGGCCTCTCCGATCAGGTGGCCATCGACCTCGACCGGCGCATTCCAGTTGTCGATCTGTGCGAGGTCGATGCGGTCGCCCGACTCGGTGATGACATAGGCCTGCGCGGGCGCACCGTCGGGCACATGGACCCAGACCGAGGAGTCGATGCCCTGCGTGGTGACGGTGACGGGCGAGAGCATGCGGCGCCAGTCGCGCAGGCGCATGTCCTCGGCAGCCGCCTCGATGGCAGCGGGGCGATCGGGGACCTCGCGAAGGTCGATGCCGAGTGCGGCCAGGACAGCCAGGACAGTGGCCTCGCTGACGTCGACCCGCTGACCGCCTTGATCGATGTAGGAGGTGGCCACGCCGAGGGCAGCCGCCAGGGACTCGAGATGCTGATCCACGGCCCCCACTGTAAACGCTGTCATGAGCTCTCGCCAAGGCCCGGCCCGCTGTGCCGGACGCCACGTAGGCTCAGGTCATGGCCGATCGCCCCGCATACCCCGCCGCCGAGCGGCTGCCCCTCGTCGATGTCCTGCACGGCACCGAGGTTCCTGACCCGTATCGCTGGCTCGAGGATGCCGCCGATCCACGCACTGCGGCCTGGGCGGCTGCCCAGGCTGAGCTGCTCGCGGCCGAGCAGTCCGACTGGTCATCGCGCGAGGCCTTCGCCACCCGAGTGGGCGAACTGCTCGGCGCAGGCACCGTGTCTCCCCCGTACTGGCGCGGTGATCGCTACTTCCTCACCCGTCGCGAGCCCGGCCAGCAGTTCTCAGTGCTCTACATCGTCGAGGCCGACGGCACCGAGCGCACCCTGATCGACCCGATGGCCATCGATCCCACCGGCGCCACGACCCTCGACTCCTGGCAGCCCTCCAAGGAGGGCGACCGACTCGCGTACCAGCTCTCGATCGGCGGAAACGAGGAGTCACTTCTCTACGTGATGGACGTCGCCACGGGCGAGACCATCGAGGGTCCGATCGATCGGTGTCGGTACTCCCCGATCGCCTGGCTGATCGGCGGCTTCGCCTTCTACTACGTGCGTCGCATCGCTCCCGAGCTTCTGCCCGAGTCCGAGCAGAACTTCCATCGCCGCGTGTACCTGCACGTCGTCGGCACGCCCGCCGAGAGCGATGTGCTCGTCTTCGGCGCCGGAATGACCATGACCAACTACTACGGCGTCGAGGTCAGTCGCGACGGACGCTGGCTCCAGGTCTCGGCCTCCGAGGGCACCGAGCCGCGCAATGACCTCTGGATCTCCGATCTCGATGCCTGCGATCCCGCGCATCCGTCCTTCACCCTGATCCAGGGCGACGTCGACGCGCAGACATCACTCTCCTTCGAGCGCGATGGACGCATCTACGTGAGCACCGACCTCGATGCGCCGTATGCGCGACTCGCGGTCGCCACTCACGAGGATCCCTTCACCTGGGTCGATCTCATTCCCGAGGATCCCGACGCCGTGCTCGACGGCTATGCGCTCCTCGACGGTCCCGAGCTCGACCGCGATGTGCTGCTGGTCGTGCGTACTCGGCACGGAGTGAGCGAAATGGCCCTGCATGCGGCGAGTGATGGCTCGTTCCTGCAGTCTGTTCCGCTTCCCGGTGCCGGCACGATCGGCGGACCGGTTCAGCATCTCGATGGCGGCCCCGTCTGCTGGTTCGTCTACACCGATCACACGACGGTTCCGCATGTCTATACGTTCGACGCGCGCACGTGCCAGGTTGCCCTGCATACGTCACCCCCCGGCGCGGTCGAGGTACCGAAGGTGTTCTCCCGGCAGGTCGAGTACACCTCGAACGACGGCACTCTCGTGCGGATGTTCGTCATCGCTCCGACCGAGACCCCCGATCAGCCGCGCTCGACCATCCTCTACGGATACGGCGGATTCGGAATCCCCCTGACTCCCGGCTATTCCGCGGCAATCCTCGCGTGGGTCGAGGCCGGTGGCGTGTGGGCCGTGGCGAACCTGCGCGGTGGCGGCGAGGAGGGCGAGGACTGGCATCGCGCCGGCATGCTCGGCTCGAAGCAAAATGTCTTCGACGATTTCCATGCGGCGGCCGAGTACCTCATCGCCGAGGGCTATACGGATTCGTCACGACTGGGCATCTACGGCGGCTCGAATGGCGGCCTGCTCGTGGGCGCCGCGATGACCCAGCGACCCGAGCTCTACAACGCCGTGGTTTGCGTGGCTCCGCTTCTCGACATGATCCGCTACACGACCTCAGAGCTCGGCCCGACCTGGACAGTCGAGTACGGCGACCCCGAGATCGCCGAGCAGTTCGGCTGGCTCATCGACTACTCGCCGTATCACAACGTGCACGAGGGCACCGACTACCCGGCCACGATGTTCGCGGTATTCGACAACGACACCCGCACCGACCCGATGCACGGACGCAAGCTCTGCGCAGCCGTGCAGCATGCAACCTCGGGCACGCGCCCGATCCTGATCCGCGCCGAGGGCAATGTCGGCCACGGCGCCCGCTCCATGGACAAGTCGATCGAGGAGACCGCCGACACCCTGGCGTTCTTCCGGAAGTGGACCTCGTGATGATTCCCGCTGCCACCAAGCCGAACTGGTACGACGGCCCTGTTACCTGGCTGCTCGGCACTCCGCTCCAGGTCGTGATCATCATCGTGATCGCGCTCATCGCCCAGATCGTCGTGGTGCGCATCATTCACAAGGTCGTCAAGCGCACCTCCGAGCGCGCCCGCATCGAGCGCCTTGAGCAAAGCCGCAAGTACGCGAGAACTGCCGAGCTCTCCGAGATGCTCCTCAATCAGCGCACCGAGCAGCGCGCGAATGCCATCGGCACTCTGCTGACCAGCTCGGTCTCGCTCATCGTGTGGGGTATTGCGCTCCTGATGGTGCTCGAGGCTCTCGGCGTGAACGTGGCTCCGCTGCTGGCGAGTGCCGGCGTGGTCGGCGTGGCCCTGGGCTTCGGTGCGCAGACGATGGTCAAGGACTACCTCTCCGGCATCTTCATCATCGTCGAGGATCAATTCGGAGTCGGCGATGTCGTTGACCTCGGCCCCGTCATCGGAACGGTCGAGGAGGTCGCACTTCGCTACACGCGACTGCGCGACATGTCCGGTGTCGTCTGGTACGTGCGCAATGGCGAGATCCTGCGCGTCGCCAATCGCTCGCAGGGCTGGACCCTCGCCAGCGTCGATATTCCGGTCGCCTACGACGAGAACCTCGACCGTGTTCGCGATCTCATCGAGAGCGTCGCGATCGACATGGACGAGGATCCGACCTACGACGACATGCTCCTCGGAAAGCCGACATTCGCCGGCGTCGAGTCGATGTCAGGTGAGGCGATGGTCGTGCGCGTCACGGCGAAGGCCGTGCCCGAGAAGCAGGTGATCCTCGCCCGAACCATCCGCGAGCGCATCAAGCTCGCCTTTGACCGGGCCGGCATCGTGGTTCCTGTCATGCTGCGACCGCTCCCCGGCCAGGCGTTCCCCGGGTCGCCCCCTACGGCAACACCCCCCAGACTGGACTGATGAGCACGCGCAGTCTCGTCACGGGAGCCACCGGCTATGTCGGCGGTCGACTCGTGCCCGAGCTGCTCGCCGCCGGGCACCAGGTGCGAGTGCTCGCGCGTTCGCCCGAGAAGCTCCGCGACATGCCGTGGGCCGAGCAGGTCCAGATCGTGCGCGGCGATGCCGCGAATTTCGACGACCTCGCCGAGGCGATGCACGACTGCGACGTCGCCTACTACCTGATGCACTCGCTGCAGCACGGACGCAATCTCGAGACATCCGAGAGCGATATCGCCGAGACCTTCGCCCGTGCAGCGGCCGCGAGCTCGCTCACGCGCATCATCTATCTGGGCGGGCTCGCACCCGACATCGCAACCGATCGCATGAGCCCGCACATGAGATCACGCGTGAACGTCGGCGAGATCCTTCGCGGCTCCGGGGTTCCCACCGTCGAGTTGAGAGCCGCGGTCGTGATCGGCTCCGGCTCCGCGTCTTTCGAGATGCTTCGGTACCTGACCGAGCGGCTGCCCGCGATGGTCACTCCGCGCTGGGTGCGCACGCGCACGCAGCCGATCGCGATTCGCGACGTACTGCGCTACCTGGTCCTGTCGGCCGACCTGCCACCCGAGGTCAGCCGTGCCTTCGACATAGGCGGACCCGAGGTGCTCTCGTACCAGGAGATGATGCAGGCGTATGCGCGAGTTGCCGGGCTTCCTCGCCGGATCATCCTCCCGATCAACCTGCTCTCCCCCGGGCTCTCCAGCCACTGGGTGAACTTCGTGACTCCAGTGCCCAGGTCGATCGCACGACCGCTGGTGCAGTCCCTGCGGCATCCGGCGGTCTGCCACGAGCACGACATCGCGGCATGGATCCCCGATCCCGAGGAGGGCCTGCTCACCTTCGATTCCGCGGTCGCCCTCGCCCTCACCAGGATTCGCGAGGCAGCCGTGATCACTCGGTGGTCAGGTGCCGCCACCCCGGGAGCGCCCAGCGATCCCTTGCCCACCGACCCCGTGTGGTCGGGCGGGACTCTCTACACCGACGTGCGGGAGGTCGACTGCGACGCCTCCGCCGACGACCTGTGGCGAGCGGTGGAATGCATCGGCGGCGAGAACGGCTGGTACTCCGCCACTCTGCTGTGGCAGATCCGCGGTCAGATCGATCGACTCCTGGGCGGGGTCGGCCTGCGCCGAGGTCGACGCGATCCCCACTTCCTGATGGTCGGCGAGCCCGTTGACTTCTGGCGGGTCGAGACCAGGGATCAGCCACGCCTGCTACGACTTCGCGCCGAGATGAAGATGCCCGGGCGTGCGTGGCTCGAGTTTCATGTTCAGCCGATCAGTGAGCACCGATCACGCCTGATCCAGCGGGCCGTGTACTGGCCGCGCAGCCTGGCGGGCCATCTCTACTGGTGGTCGGTCGCGCCCTTCCACGCCTTCGTCTTCCCGCCCATGGCGCGCCATCTAGTGGAGCGCGCGCAGGAGACCGCCGGCGGTCGGCAAGAATAGGCACGTGAGCGACACCGAGAAGCAGATCACCCCGTACGAGCAGTTCGGCGGCCATGAGTTCTTCAGCAAGCTCGTGGCCCGCTTCTATCAGGGCGTGGCGAATGACTCGGTTCTCGCTCCGATGTACCCCGCCAACGACATGGCCGAGGCCGAGCGCCGGCTACTGATGTTCATGGAGCAGTACTGGGGCGGCCCCCAGACCTACGGCGACGAGCGCGGGCATCCGCGTCTGCGCATGCGGCACATGGAGTTTGCCATCGATGCCGAGGCACGCGATCGCTGGCTCACGCACATGCACGATGCGATTCTGGAGATGGACATGCAGGACTCCGAGCTGGAGAGCCAGCTGTGGATGTACCTGGTGGGCGCAGCCCATGCCATGCAGAACATCGACGACACACCCGCTTCCCACTGACCTCGAGGGCTTACCGCATGGACACCAACGCGAACTGGTGGCGCGACGCCGTCATCTACCAGATCTATCCGCGCTCCTTCGCCGACAGCGACGGCGATGGCATGGGCGATGTGCGCGGCATGATCAGTCGCCTCGACTACCTGCACGACTTGGGTGTCGACGCGGTGTGGATCTCCCCCTTCTATGCCTCGCCCTTGCACGACGGTGGCTACGACGTGGCCGACTACCGATCGGTTGATCCGCGTCTCGGCAGCCTCGAGGAGATGACCGAGCTCATCGACCAGGCCCACGCACGCAATCTGCGCGTGTTCATGGACATCGTCCCCAATCACACGAGCAGTGAGCACGCGTGGTTCCAGGAGGTACTGAACTCCGACCCGGGTTCGGCCGCCTGGGATCGCTACATGATTCGCGAGGGCAAGGGCGCTCATCATGAGCTTCCGCCGAATAACTGGAAGAGCGTCTTTCACGGCAGCGGATGGTCACCGCTGACCGACTCGAAAGGCAACGCCACCCCGTTCTGGTACCTGCACCTCTTCGACAGCACCCAGCCCGATCTCAACTGGGAGAACGAGGAGGTACGGGCCGAGTTCCGCGACATCCTGCGCTTCTGGTTCGACCGAGGTGTCGATGGCTTCCGCATCGACGTTGCGCACGGACTCGCGAAGGAGGCCGGACTTCCGGACTATGACTACGTCGAGGGCGACCCCGCACTTCTCGGTGACCAGCCGCATGCGCCCTTCTGGGATCAGGATGCCGTGCACGAGATCTATCGCGAGTGGCGCGCGGTGGCCGATGAGTACGACCCGCCACGCGTGTTCTGCGGCGAGACCTGGGTGCCCAATCCCGAGCGCCTGGCGCGCTACCAGCGTCCCGACGAGCTGCATACGTCATTCAATTTCGACTACCTGCAGGCCGGCTGGGATGCGGCCAAGATGCGTACCTCCATCGATGACACCATCGCGAACCATGCGCGGATCGGTGCCCCGCCCACCTGGGTACTGTCGAATCACGATGTGGTGCGACATGCGACTCGCCTCGCGCCCGGCTTCGATAACGACACGCGACTGACCTGCGAGGTCGACCCCGTGCGCGGATTGCGTCGAGCACGAGCAGCCACCCTGTTCGCCCTGACCCTGCCCGGATCGATGTACCTCTACCAGGGCGAGGAGCTTGGCCTGCGCGAGGTGACCGAACTCGACGCCTCGATGCGCCAGGATCCCGCGTGGCATCGCAGCGACGGAACCGACGGCACCCGCGATGGCTGCCGCGTGCCGATCCCATGGTCCGGAGATGCACCTTCTTTTGGCTTCAATTCCGGAACAGCGAGCTGGCTCCCCCAGCCGGCCGATTGGGCCGAGGTATCCGTGGCGGCCGAGACCGGCGTCACCGGCTCCACCCTCGAGCTCTACCGCGACGCACTGCATCTGCGTCGAGACCTGCCGGCACTCGGCGAGGGTCCGCTCGAATGGCTCGATCACATGAGCGACGTCCTGGCCTTCCGCCGAATCGCTCCTGACGGATCGGCCGTGGTCTCGATCATCAACCTCAACGATGCGACGGTGCACCTGCCGGCCGCGTGGGGATCCGAGGTGCTCATCAGCTCGAGCGACGACGTCGCGCAGCTCACCACCGGCGGCGAGGATGTTCTCGTCGTGGGCGCCGAGACCGCACTCTGGCTGCGCGGCTAGTTCACGAGGTGCAGGGCGAGCCGGGCTGACGGCCCGCTCGTGCGCGAGAAGATCTGGCCGCGCGGGGTGCTGAGCCGCTTCCACGGCCCATTGGTGGCTGCGGCAACCCGGGCTGAGTCGTTGGCAATCATGCCCAGGCGATGCGCGGCGTGCAGGGCGCGCATCGGCAGCCCGGCCCAGACCGTGCGCTCCCAGATCTCGTCGGCGATGAGCTGTCGTTCACCCTCGCTCTTGCCCTCAGCGCGTCGCGTGAACTCCTCCGTGGCCTCGGTGACCAAGGAGATGAGATCACCGGCCACGGCCGTGATCGGCACCTGCCAGCCCTCGGTCGGCGGCAACTGCGCGACGTTCATCGAGGAAGTGACGGGCACCGTGACCTCAAGCAGATTCTCGGCCTCGAAGGGCAGCCCGTCGGCAGCGATGCGCTCGAGTTCCTTCATGACCGAATGAAGGGACACGGCCACATCCAGCGGTACGTCGTCGATATCCGGCTCGATCGGGATGGCGAAGAAGGCCAGCACATCCATCGGCGGAGCGGTGTAGACACCCATCGCCTTGGCGGTGGTCAGCACTCGCGCGCGTGCCCGGGAGTCCCAGCCCGCCTGACGCTTGCACACCGCGGCGAGGACTCTGGCGTCTTCGACGCTGATGCGAAAGCTCACGCGTCGATTCTCAGTCCTTCGAGGACGTCTCGCAAATTCGCGGGAAGGCGCGTCGGACGACCGGTGTCGGGATCAATCGTGGCCATCGTCGTCGATGCCTCAGCGGAGAGGTCGCCGTGCTCATCGAGAATGCGATAACTGAGCGTGTAGGAGGTGTTGCCGATCTTGCTGACCCACACCTCGACCACGATCGGCTCGAGGCCGAGGAGCAAGGGCTTCCGGTAGCTCATCTCCTGGTGCACCATGACCTGCTGCAGATCGCGCATGGCCGAGTGCCAGACACTGAACAGGAGCGCCACGCGCGCATCCTGCAGGTAGTCGAAGAAGACGACATTGTTCACATGCTGCTGCTGATCGATGTCGCCGTAGCGACGCTGAACCTGATGTCGGAAGGGAGCGTTCATCGTCAGTCGCGAGTGAGCTTGCGATAGGTCGCGCGATGCGGTCGTGCTGCATCGGCACCGAGGCGCTCGATCTTGTTCTTCTCGTAGGACTCGAAGTTGCCCTCGTACCAGAACCACTGCGAGTCGCCTTCGTAGGCGAGGATGTGCGTGGCGATGCGATCGAGGAACCAGCGATCATGCGAGGTGATCACCGCGCAGCCCGGGAATTCGAGAAGCGCATTCTCGAGGGAGCCGAGGGTCTCGACATCCAGGTCGTTCGTCGGCTCGTCGAGCAGCAGCAGGTTGCCGCCCATCTTCAGCGTGAGCGCGAGATTGAGTCGGTTGCGCTCGCCGCCGGAGAGCACCTTCGACTGCTTCTGCTGATCGGGGCCCTTGAATCCGAAGACGGAGACATAGGCCCGCGACGGCATCTCGACATTGCCGACCTTGATCCAGTCGAGGCCGTCGGAGACGACCTCCCAGACATTCTTGGTCTCGTCGAGGCCGGTGCGATTCTGGTCGACATACGAGAGCTTGACGGTCTCGCCCACCTTGATGTCACCACTCGTCGGCAGCGCATCGGGATCACTGTCGCCTTCGGCAGCGTTGACGATCATCTTGAACAAGGTGGTCTTGCCGACGCCGTTGGGGCCGATGACGCCGACGATGCCATTGCGCGGAAGCGTGAACGAGAGATTGTCGATCAGCACGCGGTCACCGAAAGCCTTGGTGAGGTTCTTGGCCTCGACTACGACTGCGCCCAGGCGCGGACCCGGCGGGATCTGGATCTCCTCCATGTCGAGCTTGCGCGCCTTCTCGGCCTCGGCCGCCATCTCCTCGTAGCGATCGAGACGTGCGCGACTCTTGGTCTGGCGGGCCTTCGCATTCGAGCGCACCCACTGGAGCTCGTCGGTCAGGCGCTTTTGCAGCTTGACGTCCTTCTGGCCCTCGACCTTCAGGCGCGCAGCCTTGGTCTCGAGGTACGTGGAGTAATTGCCCTCGTACGGATACGCACGGCCGCGATCGAGCTCGAGAATCCACTGAGCGACGTTGTCGAGGAAGTAGCGATCATGGGTAATCGCGATGATCGTGCCGGGGTACTTCTCGAGGTGCTGCTCGAGCCACTGCACGCTCTCGGCATCAAGATGGTTGGTAGGTTCGTCGAGAAGAAGCAGATCGGGCTGACGCAGCAGCAGCTGGCAGAGCGCCACGCGGCGCTTCTCGCCACCGGAGAGCACGCTGATGTCGGCATCGCCGGGCGGGCAGCGCAGGGCATCCATGGCCTGCTCGAGCTGGGCATCGAGATCCCAGGCGCCCAGGTGATCGATCGACTCCTGCAGCTTGCCCATCTCGGCGAGCAGGGTGTCGTAGTCGGCGTCGGGCAGGGCAAGCTCCTCGGAGATCGCATTGAAGCGATCGACCATCGCCTTGGTTTCCGAGACGCCATCCTGGATGTTCTCGAGCACGGACTTCGACTCGTCGAGCTTGGGCTCCTGCAGCAGGATGCCGACGGTGTAGCCGTCCATCAGCTTCGCCTCGCCATTGGAGACCTGGTCGAGGCCGGCCATGATCTTGATCAGGCTCGACTTACCGGCACCGTTGGGGCCGACCACGCCGATCTTCGCGCCGGGCAGGAACGAGAGCGTGACGTCGTCGAGGACAACCTTGTCGCCGTGTGCCTTGCGCGCCTTACTCAGGGTGTAGATGAACTCAGCCATGAGGGCGAGCCTAGTCGTCGCCCCTCATGCCGAGACGGGCAGAGC
>JBEGLG010000170.1:0-4429 GCA_041183645.1 Actinomycetota bacterium
GGGCGGCCGAACAGCTTCACGAGTAGTGCGCCGGCCACGTTGAATCGCTCCGACATCTGGGCGCTCATGTCGGCATTCAGGCTCATCTGCTCACGAGTCATCGACTGGAGCCGTCGTCCCATCCACCGTGCCGGGAACAGGAAGAGGGGAACCAGGAGTAGCGAGACGAGGGTGACCTGCCAGGAGAGGATGAACATCGTCGTGAGAACGATGATCAAGGAGATCATGTTGCCGATGACCCCGCCCAGGGTCGAGGTAAAGGCCTGCTGCGCGCCGATGACATCGCTATTCAGGCGTGAGATCAGTGCTCCTGTCTGCGCGCGCGTGAAGAAGGCAACTGACTGCTCTTGCACGTGGCTGTAGACCTGGCTGCGCAGATCGAAAATCAAGCCTTCGCCGATGCGCGAGCTGAAGTACCTGCTGACCAAGCCGAGGCCTGCATCGAGAAGTGCGAGCAGGGCGATGATCAGCGCAGTGACCGTCACGACCTTGGCATCGCCCACGCTGATGCCCTTGTCGACGATGCGACGGAAGAGGAGTGGCTGCGCGACGCTCAGCAGCGACGCGAACACCAGGGTGACCAGGAACATGATCACCAGGGCGCGATAGGGACGCGCGTACCCGAGGATGCGCCGCACGAGCGCCCGACTGATCTTGCTCTTCTTGACCTTCGAGTCTCGGGTCAGGGACCGGTAGGCATGCCACAGGTTCTCGGAGGACATCAGGTGCTCTCGCGCATGAGTGCCGCGATGCGTCGGATCTGTGCCTCGCGCTCATTGTCGAGCTGGCGAGCATGATCGGCATCCTCGGCTGACTGCAGCAGTGACTTGAGATCGGAGATGGTCCCTCGGCTCGCTACCGTGAGCTCCTCGACGATGGCGCTGATCTGCTGCTCGGGCTTCTTCGCGCTCACGAGATAGTGCGCGATACCCAGAGTGAAGGCCTCGGGCGCTTCGATCGCACGACCCGTGGCGCAGATCTCCAGTGCTCGGGGGTATCCGACAGCACGGACGAGCGGGTGAGTGCCGCCGAGATCAGGAACGAGTCCGAGTCGAGGCTCGCGCATCGCGAAACTCGCATCGGGAAGCGCGATCACGAGGTCGCACGCGAGGGCAAGCTGGAAGCCGGCGCCGATCGCATGGCCCTGCACGACAGCGATGGTCGGAACCTCGCATGCGCGCCACCACGTGAACGCCGACTGCGCCTGGGAGATGAACTCCCTGAGAGCCTGCTCACCCGACATCGCGAGCGACGCGAGAGTGATCGGATTCTCGTCGGTCGGCGCACCCAGCATGGTGCGGTCGAGGCCCGCGCTGAAGCTCGCGCCCTCGCCGGAGAGCACGATCACGCGAGTGTCGGCGGTGATGAACTCGCGGGCACCCGCGAGCGCTGACCAGGTACGCGGTGTCTGCGCATTTCGATTGGCCGGTGAGCACAGCACGACGTCAAGACGACTTCCGGAGTCGACAACTCTCACTCCGTCGGACTCGAACACGGTGGTCATCGGATCAGGCGAGTTCGACGAGATCGGCATAGTCATCACTCCAGAGGTCTTCATCGCCATCGGGCAGGATCAGGACACGCTCAGGCTCGAGTGCGTACACGGCACCCGGATCATGGGTAACCAGGATCACGGCGCCCTCATAGCTCCGCAAGGCACTCAGGACTTCCTCACGGCTCGCCGGATCGAGGTTATTCGTGGGCTCGTCGAGCAGCAGGACATTGGCTCCGGAGACAACGAGGCAGGCCAGGGCAAGCCTGGTCTTCTCGCCACCGGACAGTACGCCGGTGGGCTTGCTGACGTCGTCGCCCTGGAACAGGAACGAGCCGAGAACGGTGCGCTGGCGAGCATCGTCGAGATGGCCACCGGCGCGCTGCATGGTCTCGAGCACGGTCGCGTTCGGGTCGAGGGTCTCGTGCTCCTGCGCGTAGTAGCCGATGACAGCGCCATGACCGGGTTCGATCCCACCCGTATCAGGCTGGTCGACCCCCGCGAGGATGCGCAGCAAGGTGGTCTTGCCGGCACCATTCAGGCCGAGGATCACGACCTTGCTCCCCCGGTCGATCGCCAGATCGACGTCGGTGAACACCTCGAGTGAGCCGTAGGAGCGTGACAGCGAACTGGCAGTGAGCGGAACCTTGCCACAGGGCTTGGGCTCCGGGAATCGCAGCTTGGCCACCTTGTCGCTCTGGCGTACATCGGCCAGGCCGGCGATCAGGGTGTCGGCCCTGCGCAGCATGTTCTGGGCTGCCTTGGCCTTCGAGGCCTTGGCGCGCATGCGATCGGCCTGGTTGCGCAGCACCTCAGCCTGCTGCTCGGCATTGCGACGCTCGCGCTTGCGGCGGCGCTCGTCGGTCTCGCGAGCGGTGAGGTAGGTGGTCCAGCCCATCGAGTAGACATCGAGTTCACGCCTAGTCGCATCGAGGTGCCAGACCTTGTTCACCGTGTCGCCGAGCAGGTCGGTGTCATGGCTGATGACGATGAATCCGCCCTCATAGGTCATCAGGAACTTCCGGAGCCACTTGATGGAGTCGGCATCCAGGTGGTTGGTCGGCTCGTCGAGCAGCAGCACATCTGCGCCGCTGAAGAGAATGCGTGCAAGTTCCACTCTGCGACGCTGACCGCCGGAGAGCGTGCCCAGCGGCTGCGCGAGAATCCGCTCCTCCAGCCCCACGGATGCGGCAATAGCCGCCGCCTGGGACTCGACGGCATAGCCTCCGAGGGCCTCGAACTCTGCTTCCGCTCTCGCATAGCGCGCGATGATGCGATCGCGCTCGGCTTCATCGGGTTCGTCCATGCGCATGCTCGCCTCATGCATGCGACGCATGACATCCTGAAGACCACGGGCAGAAAGGATGCGATCGCGAGCGATCTCATCAGGATCACCGGAACGAGGATCCTGCGGGAGGTAGCCCACGGTTCCCGTACTCGAGATCGTGCCCGCAGCAGGCGTGGTCTCCCCCGCCAATGCCTTGGTCAGCGTGGTCTTGCCTGCGCCATTGCGGCCGACGAGGCCGACTCTGTCGCCGGGGCCCACTCGGAAATTCGCATTATCGAGAAGGAGCTGGGATCCAGCGCGTAGTTCAATGCCGGATGCGGTGATCATGAGGTACTCAGTCTACGCGGAAACGGAGGCCGCCCCTGACGCCAGGAATGCGTCAGACGTTGAAGCCGAGTGCTCGCAGCATGTCGCGACCGTCATCGGTGATCTTGTCGGGTCCCCACGGCGGCATCCAGACCCAGTTGATGCGGAAGTCGCTGACCACCGGGGTCAGGGCGGCGCGGGTCTGATCCTCGATGACGTCGGTCAGCGGGCAGGCGGCAGAGGTCAAGGTCATGTCGACGGTGGCGATATTGGCCTCATCGACAGCGACGCCGTAGACGAGCCCCAGGTCGACGACATTGATCCCGAGTTCGGGATCGACGACATCCTTGAGTGCCTCGATGATGTCCTCACTCGTGGCGATGCTCATCATGCCTCCTTCTGCGGGGACATCAGCCCCGCCTTGATCTCTGCGTCCTGCAGTGCCATCCATGGGAGCAACGCGCACTTGACGCGTGCCGGGTACTTCGCGACGCCGACGAAGGCGACGCCATCTCCGATGACGTCTTCATCGGGCTCGGCATTGCCCTGCGCGTGCATCATCGCGACGAATGCCTCGCGTACGGCAACCGATTCCTGAACGCTTGCGCCCTGGAGGAGTTCGGCCATGACGCTGGCGCTTGCCTGGGAGATCGAGCAGCCCTGGCCCTCGTAGCCGATGAGCAGATGTCCGTGCTCGTCGGCTGCAACCTCGACGGTCACCTCATCGCCGCATGTCGGATTCACGTGATGAGCAGAGCCCAGCGGAGACTCGAGCGGAGTCTTGCCCCGGGGATGCTTGTAGTGGTCGAGGATGATCTCCTGATACAGGCCATTGAGATCCATCACAGCACCCCGAAGAATTCCTGAGCCGCCACGATGCCCTCCACGGCAGCGTCAATATCGCTGCGATCGTTGTAGATGTAGGTCGACAGTCGAGTAGTGGCGGGAACGCCGTAGCGGCGGCAGGTGGGCCAAGCGCAATGGTGACCCACGCGAACGGCTACTCCCCTGCTGTCGAGGACCTGTCCGACATCGTGCGGATGCAGGCCGTCGACCGTGAACGAGATCGCGCTACCGCGTGCCACATTCTCGGTGGGGCCGATCACGGTGACGCCCGACAGTTGGGCGAGGCGATCCAGCGCGTATCCGGTGAGCGCATGCTCATGCGCCTCGATAGCGTCCATGCCCAGTTCGGTGAGGTATTCGACCGCCGCTCGCATCCCGATGGTCTGGGCGACCATCTGAGTTCCGGCCTCGAACTTCTGAGGCGCCTTGGCGTAGGTGCTGCGCTCGAGCTGCACGATCTCGATCATCGAGCCACCGGTGAGGAACGCCGGCATGGC
>JBEGLG010000171.1:0-4798 GCA_041183645.1 Actinomycetota bacterium
CTGAAGGCGACAGTGCGCGTGCCGTCGCTCAAGGTGAGCACGGAGGAGCCGAGGATGTGCCCGGCCGGGTCGAAGTGCGCGGTCGTGCCGGGCACCGGGTGGAAGTCGACTCGAAATTCGACCTCGACGAACTGGTCGATGGCCTGCATCGCGTCATCG
Source organism: Actinomycetota bacterium (assembly GCA_041183645.1). Taxonomy (GTDB): domain Bacteria; phylum Actinomycetota; class Actinomycetes; order S36-B12; family S36-B12; genus CAIKZY01. Next base: position 160 of record JBEGLG010000171.1, read on the forward strand.
ACCACGTAGAGCGCCTTGGGTGACTCATGCCGGGAGAAGCCCTTTCGGCGCGCGAAGTCGACGTCCTCCTCCTGCAGCTTCGCACTGTCGCGCAGCACGATCGCCGCGAGTGCTGCAGTATTCGGCGTGCAATAGACAGGGCCGGTAAACCCGTCGCGTACCAATGCCGGGATGTATCCGCAGTGATCGAGATGCGCGTGCGTGAGGACTATCGACTCGATCGTCGCCGGATCGCGAGGGAATCGCTCCCAGTTGCGCGAGCGAATCTCGCGTGGCCCCTGGAACAGGCCGCAGTCCACGAGGAAGGCGCCGCCCGCGGTCTCGATGAGGGTCTTGGACCCCGTCACGGTGCCTGTCGCACCGAGGAATGTCAGGAACATGCGATCCACCCCGTTCATCACGTCAATCGCGTAGGACAATCGACACTATGAGTGAAACACGTGCAGGCCTCGGTGTCTGGCCATACGCACGTGCCCTGGCTCACTCGACTCGTGGACGCATTGCGCTCGGCACGCTGGCGGCCATGGCGCTTGCGGGCGTACTCACACTGGCCGGTGTCGACGAGCCGTGGGTCTCACTTCCGCTGATGCTCGCGGTGGCTGCCGTCGGGATTCCGCTCGTCATTCGAGTCGTGCGCGATGCACTGCACCGCCGGTTCGGCGCCGATCTTCTCGGGCTGCTCGCGCTGCTCTCGTCCTCGATCCTGGGTGAGTGGTGGGTCGCGGTGATCATCGCGCTCATGCTCTCCGGCGGCGAGGCCCTAGAAGAGGCTGCCTCGGCTCGCGCCTCGGCGGTGCTTGATGCGCTGGCGAAGCGCTCGCCGACCCTTGCGCACCGTCGCCTGGCCGATGGATCGCTCGAGGAGATCGGCGTTGTCGATGTCGAGGTCGACGACGTGCTTGTACTCCTTCCGCATGAGATCTGCCCGGTCGATGCCGTCGTGATCGAGGGCCGTGGGGCGATGGACGAGTCGTACCTGACGGGGGAGCCCTACGTGGTGCCGAAGGTGCCAGGTTCTGCGGTGCTCTCCGGCGCGATCAACAGCACGCAGATGCTGGTGTTGCGCGCCGGCAAGCGGGCGCAGGACAGTCGCTATGCGCAGATCGTCGGCGTGCTCGAGCGAGCCGAGGGGCAGAAGCCGCCGATGCGACGTCTCGCCGATCGCCTCGGCGCGGGCTATACCGTGATCGCGCTGGCGCTGGCCATCACGGGCTGGGTCGTCAGCGGAGATCCGAATCGGTTCCTGGCTGTCGTGGTCATCGCGACCCCGTGCCCGCTGCTCATCGGCGTGCCTGTCGCGATCATCGGCGCGATCTCCCTGGCTGCACGCAATGGCATCATCATCAAGAATCCGGCGATGCTCGAGCGCCTGAGCACTGCTCGCACGATGATCTTCGACAAGACCGGCACGCTGACCTACGGTCAGCCGGCGCTCTCGCAGGTGAGCCTGGCCGACGGCATGGAGCGAGCGGAGGTGATTGCCCTCACGACCTCCCTCGAGCAGTACAGCAGGCATCCACTGGCCATGGCGATCATGCGCGCGAACGGCGATACCCCTCTGCTCGCCGCGCAGCAGGTCTCCGAGGAGCCCGGTCGCGGACTCGTGGGCCTCGTCGACGGTCGGCGCATCACGGTGACCGGGCGCAAGGCCGCGATATCCGCGGACCCCGCGATTGCGGCACTCCTGCCCGAGGAATCAGCAGGCCTCGAATGCGTGGTGCTGGTCGACGATCGCTATGCGGCCACGCTGTCCTTCCGCGACGAGCCGCGCGAGGGCGCTCGTGAGTTCATCGCGCACCTGGGCGGTCGGCATGGTGTCGTGCGCACGATGCTGCTCTCCGGCGATCGCAGCAGCGAGGTGAGCTATCTCGCTGACCGCGTCGGTCTCACGGAGGCGCATGCGTCGGTGTCGCCGGAGCAGAAGCTCGAGATGGTGCGGGCCGAGACCGCCCTCGCGCCCACGGCCTTCCTCGGCGATGGCATCAACGATGCGCCGGCGATGACCGCTGCCACGGTCGGTATCGCCTTCGGCAAGAACAATGACGTCACGGCCGAGGCGGCTGATGCCGTGGTTCTCGACTCCTCCCTCGACCGGCTCGATGAGCTGATGCACATCGGTCGTCGGATGCGCCGCATCGCGTTGCAGTCGGCGATCGGCGGAATCGTCATCAGTGCCATCGGGATGGTGCTTGCCGTGCTGGGATTCCTGCCTCCCATCGTGGGAGCGATCTCCCAGGAGGTCATTGACGTGCTCGCGATCGCGAATGCCCTGAGGGTCGTGCTGGTGCGCCGGCCGATGAGCGATTTCCGCCCCGAGTAGGGCCGACGCGGGCGAGGGGATTGACGATGTCAGGGGTGGGGGATACTGTTCTCGTATTCGAACAGATGTTCGAATAGATCGATCGCCGGGTGATGTCGCGGTTACCCGGTGGCACCACCTGAGACCGGGCCCGCCTCGACCCCGGGCCCGGTCCCAGGCAGGTGAGCGAGATGCGAGGTAGTGGTGAGTCATCGCTACTACGGCCGGGTGCAGGTGTACCTGGCAGGGCAGGCGCCGGCGGAGTTCAGCTGGCGGGGTCGGCGGTATCTCGTTCGCGAGGTACTCGAGTCCTGGGTCGAGGCAGTGCCGTGGTGGTCACACCACGGAAAGGGTCACGGAGCGCCGGCGCGGCGCACCGTCTGGCGGGTCGAAGCCATCACGCGTACCGGGCACTCCGGTGTGTACGACCTGTGCGTGGCCTCCGATCACTGGAGGTTGCTGCGGGTCATCGATTAGCGAGAAGACGGAGAGACCCATGACCACTATGACCCTGGCAGCACCCGTTGCGACACCTCTGCAGACCCTTCCCACCGCTACCTATGACCTCGTCATCCTGGCCAGGCGCAGCCTGACCGAGGCACATATCGCCACCGATCCCGCGGAGCGCTACGTCGCCGCGCACCTGTGCGCATTGCGCGCTGCCGCTGCTGTCGTCGCCGCTCGCACCGGGCCCGATCATCGCCGCCGCCAGGTGCGCAGTGTCTGGACAGTGCTGCCCACGGTGGCCCCCGAGCTCACCGAGTGGTCGCAGTTCTTCGCCGTCAGTGCCAAGAAGCGCTCCGCAGCCGAGGCCGGCGTGAAGTGCATCTCGGCTCGTGAGGCCAGTGATCTCGTACGCGATGCGGATGCCTTCCTCGTGCGCATCGTCTCGATTCTCGGAATCTCCTAGATATCTCCTAGGTGACTCTCGGCAGCCCCCGCTGTCGAGCTGCCTCGGGTACTCCGGGCCCGAGTGCGTCAGTGAGCTGGATTCGGGCGTCCTCCCGTGTCGAATCCAGCTCACTGGCATCCCCTTCTCCTTCCTTGTCTTCCCCCTGTTGCTACTGCCGAGATGACTGATGCGTAATGACTGGGCCCACCTTCAGGTGGCAAGCGGGTTCTCCCTGCAATACGGGGCATCGACCCCCGATGCGCTGATCGAGCGCGTGGCCGAGCACGGCCAGTCCTTCGCTGCGCTCACCGATCGCGATGGTGTCTACGGAGCGGTGCGCTGGGCCCTGGCCTGCCAGGGCGCCGGTATCGCGCCGATCCTCGGCGCTGATCTCGCCATCGAGCCTGCCGAGGCGATGCCGTCAGTCACCACGGGTCGGCGCACCCCGGCGCGCGGCGGTGCCTTCGTCGATGAGGGCAGTGCGCGCGTCGTACTCCTGGCCCGCGGTGCGCAGGGCTGGGCATCGCTGTGCCGGCTCATCAGTGCCGCGCATCAGGTGCGCGGGCGCACGGTGCTCACCTACGAGGCACTCAGCGAGCACCATGCCGGTGTTATCGCGCTGCTCGGCGCCGACTCCGAGGTTGCGCAGCAGTTGCATGCTCGTGGTGAGCGCGCGGCGGCGCGAGCACTCGATCAGTGGCGCGAGATCCTCGGCCCTGATCTGCGCATCGCGGTCACCTCGCATCGCCGTCGTGCCGGTCATCGTCATTCCACCGCGCATGCCGCACGCCTGCTCGCCTTCGCCGGCCAGCAGCAGGTGCGGGCCGTGCTCACCAACGCCGTGCGCTATCGCGATAGCGAGCAGGCACGGGTCGCCGATGTCCTCGATGCCGCGCGTCGCCTGGTTCCGCTGACCTCCGCGCAGGTCGAGCGCGATAACGGCGAGGCCTACCTGAAGTCCTCCGCCGAGCTCGATCAGATCGCGCACGAGATCGCGCGTGCTGCCGGCGGCAGTGCTGCGGCACTGCACCACGAGACCATGGCCCTGGCCGAGCAGTGCGCCCTCGATCCATCCGATGATCTCGGCTTCGGGGGAGTCTTCGTTCCCGAGCTCGAGATCTCGCTCGGTGGCACGGCCGCCGATCACGATGCCGATCAGCTGCTGCGCTCGCGCTGCCTCGATGCCATTCCACGCCTCTACTCGCGCGAGAGTGAGCGCGTGAAGGCGGCTACTCGACTCGAGGCCGAGCTGCGCACGATCACCGAGGTCGGCTTCGCCGGCTACTTCATCACCGTGGCCGAGGTCGTCGCGCTGATTCGCGATCGCGGCGTGCGCGTCGCGGCGCGAGGCTCGGGTGCCGGCAGTCTCGTCAATCACCTGCTCGGCATCTCCGGTGTCGATCCGATTCGCCACGGGCTGCTGATGGAGCGCTTCCTGTCACCGCTGC
>JBEGLG010000172.1:0-2752 GCA_041183645.1 Actinomycetota bacterium
ACAGCCACCCTGATCTCTTGAATGCCCGGTAGATCGCGAAGCACGAGCCGCCCATCACGGCAAGCACAAGTGGGTATCCCCACGGCTGATGGAGCTCCGGCATGAAGTCGAAGTTCATTCCGTAGATTCCCGCGATCATGGTGGGTACTGCGGCAATCGCCACCCAGCCAGAGATCTTGCGCATGTCCTGGTTCTGCTGCAGATCCTGGAGCGACGTCGAGGCCATCAGCAAGGTCATGAGCAGGTTGTCTGCCGACTCGACGGCATCACTGACTCGCAGGATGTGATCGCCGATGTCGCGGAAGTAGTCGTCGAGCTCGCTCGGCACCCACGGCACCATCCGACCGGTGAGGTGCTGGGCGAAGGGCGTGAGCGGGTTGGTCGCGCGACGAATCTCGACGTTCTCGCGCTTGAGTCGATAGATCTGGTCGACACTGCTGGAGGAGTAGTCGTTCGAGAACACCTGAGTCTCCAGGTTCTCGATGTCGATGGAGACCTCTTCCGAGACGGAGACATACCCGTCGACCACGGCGTCCATGATCGCGTAGAGCACGCCGAGTGGGCCGATCTCGCGAAGATTCGGGCTCGCCTGCACGCGTGAGCGAATATTCCGGAGATCGCCGATCTGGCCGAAGCGCACGGTGATGACGTACTTCGCGCCGATGAACACCGCCAGCTGCCCGGTGTTGACGTCGGAGGAACTCTCGACGTAGTCGAGCACCTTGAGGATGGCCAGGCCATGGCCATGCCGGTCGAGTTCCAGCTTGGGACGCTGCGCGGGGTTGGCGGCATCCTCGACCAGGAGGTGATTCAGGGCGAACGTCTCGGCAACGATCTCGAGCTCTGCCTTGGTCGGCTCGAACAGGCCGATCCACACGAATGAGTCGGGAATGTCGTCGCAGCGCTGCCGGATTCCGAGCAGCTTGTCCTCGACAGGGCCATCACCGGGTTCTTCCCAGTTGCGGACATCCATGATGTCGATCGCCTCAGAGGGGGTGTAGAGCCCGAGTCCGCGAATCATGCCGTCATTGTGTCGCAGCGAGTTGAAGAAATGATGAAGGCCCGGTGGATTCCCTCCACCGGACCTTCATCGTGAGCCTTAGCCGAAGAAGGCGCTCGCCTTACGGCTGAACAGCACGAGCAGGATGATCACCGAGATGGCGATCTGCACGACACCTGTCCAGAGATTGGAGAAGAGCCAGAAGACTCCGTTGATCAGCACCAGCACGGTGATGATGCTGATGAGCATTCGGGCACCGCGATTTCCGCGACCGAGAGCACCGGCCACCGCCAGGTAGATCAGCGCGAAGATGATCGTGATCAGCGAGACCACGATCGGAGTCTCGTCCTTCCAGTTGAACAGGCCGAAGATTCCGATCACCAGTCCGAAGATGCCCTGAAGAATGATCAGCAGCATGATGATGGTGACGCCGAAGGGGCGCTGCACGTTCTGGTTGTTGCCCATGCGAACTCCTCAGTTCACTCGTACTTCGTGCACGCCGAGGTGGTCGCGCTCGCCTCAAGATATCGGCTCACCGCAGGAAAGTCAGCGAGGCGAGCGGCGGAACTCTAGGAAATGCCGTCGATGATGCGGCAGGGAATCTGCTCGTTCTCGCTTAGGTAATAGCTGGCACAGACTCGGTGGTAGCCGTCGGCGATCAGCGCCGGCACACCCTTGCCCACGACTCCCCGGATGATCAGCACGGGCGAAAGCTTCTCGCCTGCGGAGACCTTGTCGAGATCGCGCTGGACAGCCGGATCGTTCTTCGGAAGCAGCGACAAATGCGAGGCGCGGAGAAGATCCTTGGCCGGGTGATGAACGATATCCGCGGCCTTCAGGGTGTCGGCGAGCTTCTGAGCGGTATCGGGATCGGTGCAGAGTCCCAGATACGACGCAGCGGCCGGGTAGTCATGGTCGTCGGGAATCGTCTTCCAGATCTCCGTCGGCACCGCGACCGTGGCCACCTTGCTCTTCTTGTCGGACTTCTTGCCCATCGTCATGCTCCCCTGGTAGCGCGTGTGCGCCCCAGGCTAACGCGACACGGTCGGGCCTCTCACCTCGGCCGAAGAGCCCAGAAGGCAACTGCCGACGCCGCGGCCACGTTCAGTGAGTCGACGCCGCCGCGCATGGGGATCTCGACGAGCGCATCGCAGATGCCCCGAGCTTCAGAACTGATACCGGTTCCTTCGGTTCCGAGCACGAGGGCCAGCCGTGCCGGGGCCTCGGCGGCATAGCTCTCGATGTCTCGGGAGCGCTCGTCGAGCGCGAGTCCCGCAATGTCGTAGCCGCGCGCCTTCAACGCCTCGCCAACCTGACCCCAGGAGTCGATACGGGTCCAGGGCACCTGGAACACGGTGCCCATCGACACGCGAACACTGCGGCGATAGAAGGGATCAGCGCAGGTGGGTGAGATGAGCACGGCGTCGGCGCCGAGTGCAGCGGCAGATCGGAAGATCGCGCCGACATTGGTGTGATTGACGAGCCCGTCGAGAATCGCGATCCGCGGCGCGGCAAGCCCTTCGATCGAATCGAGTAGCGCATCGAGAGTCGGAAGCGCTGGCCGTGAGATGGCGGCGAGGGCGCCGCGATGCACGTTGAATCCGGTGATCTCCTCGAGCAGTGCGGTGTCGGCGACGTAGAGCGGAATATCGCCCGACTCGTCGGCGCCGATGACCGGAAGCAGGTCACTGAGGGGCTCGATCCAGCGCTCCGCCATGAGGAGTGACTTCACTTGATGGCCGGCTCCGACCG
>JBEGLG010000173.1:0-4073 GCA_041183645.1 Actinomycetota bacterium
GGCCGCGTCGAGTGCGAAGTGAATCCCGCCCTTGGTCACCTCGTATCCCTTCGACTCGGCGAAGGCCACGATGTCGGTGTCATACGGAAACAGGCTGTTGTGGGCCTTAAACCCGAAGAACGATGCCACGCCGATTCCCCCGACCTTGAGGGTCGGCATGCTCCACGAGATCTCCTGCGTCGCCGCGGGAAGCAGTGCCATCAGCCTGTCGCGCGTCTCCAGGAGTGCCGCACGTTGCGGTGCCGGGAACTTCGCTACCGCTGCATCGATCGCTGACGTCGCCATGCGTGGATCGTAGGGGGATTCCCTCGTGCATTTAGCGATGAGCGCCTTATATGTCAGACTCGAAGGACATGAATACCTTTGCCGAACTCGGCGTTCCCCTTCCCCTTGTCACCATCCTCAGCTCGCAGGGCCTCGTGGAGGCCTTCCCGATCCAGACGGCGACCCTGCCCGACAGCCTCGCCGGCCGCGATGTGCTCGGCCGTGGTCGCACCGGCTCGGGCAAGACCCTGGCCTTCTCCATCCCGCTTGTCGCGGCACTCACCGGCAAGCGGAGTGCGCCGAATCGCCCCCGCGGTCTCGTGCTCGTGCCCACTCGTGAGCTCGCCAATCAGGTGCTCGCCGTGGTCGAGCCGCTCGCGACGTCAGTCGGCCTCAGGTGCACGACCATCTTCGGCGGGGTCAGCCAGGGCAAGCAGGTCGCCGCTCTCAAGGCAGGCGCCGACATCGTCATCGCGTGCCCGGGGCGTCTCGAGGATCTCATCGCTCAAGGTCACTGCAAGCTCGACATGGTCGAGGTCACGGTGCTCGACGAGGCCGATCACATGGCCGACCTGGGATTCCTGCCCGGCGTCAAGCGACTGATGGACCGCACGCCGAACGAGGGTCAGCGCCTGCTCTTCTCGGCCACCCTCGATCGCGGAGTCGACGTACTCGTCAAGCGCTATCTCGACAATCCGATCACGCACGCTGTCGACCCAGTCGATGCGCCGGCACCTGACATGGAGCATCACGTGTTCACGGTGACCGCTGCCGACAAGTCAGCCGTCGTGGTCGAGCTCGCTGCCGGCACCGGCCGCTCGGTGCTGTTCATGCGCACGAAGCACCAGGCCAAGAAGCTCGCTCGTCAGCTGACTGCCGCGGGCATCCCCGCGGTCGACCTGCACGGCAATCTCTCGCAGTCGGCTCGCGATCGTAATCTCGCTGCGTTCAAGGACGGCAGTACCAGCGTTCTCGTCGCGACCGACATCGCTGCTCGCGGCATTCACGTGGATGATGTCGAGCTCGTCGTGCATGTCGATCCGCCTGCCGAGCACAAGGCCTACACGCACCGTTCGGGTCGCACCGCACGCGCGGGCGCGGCCGGCACTGTCGTGACCGTTGCTACCCCCGACCAGCTGGGGGAGGTGCGCAGCCTCGCGAAGCAGGCAGGCATCACGCCGACCTTCACGAAGGTGCGTCCCGATGCTCCCGAGCTACTGGCAATGCGCGGCGAGCGCGCCGAGTACGTCAAGCCCGCTCCGGAGGCACCGGTCACCGCCAAGCCGGCAGCCCCGCATCGCCGTCGTCGGGCCTCGGGGTCGGGCACCGGTCGCCCGGCAGGCTCGGGGTCGGGATCCGGAGCAGGTCGCTCCGGTTCGTCGAGTCGCGGACGTCGCAGTCGCTAGTCATCACGTGCACTACCGTTGCCGCATCGCTTCGAATTGAGGAGATCCGGTGGCCAAGGACGAAGATGACGTTCAACCGGCGCGGCCTGTTCCGCCCGAGCCGTACTCCACGCCTGATGGTGTCTCGCCGCAGATGCGACGCATGGGCGGCTATGCCTGGCGCCTGATCGCGATCGCGCTCGTCATTGCCGGGCTCGTCTGGTTCATCGCTCCGCTGCAGACCCTGCTGCTCGCGCTGTTCTTCGCCCTGCTTGTGGGCGCCTGGTTGCTGCCGCTGACCAACAAGCTGGCGCAGCGGATTCCGCGCTGGCTCGCCGGCATCATCGCGCTGGCGATCTTCACCATCGCCTTGCTCGTGGTCATCTTCTTCATTGGCCTGTCGGCATTCCAGCAGTTCGCCGGGATCGGCGAGACCATCTCCCAGGGCATCAGCGAGCTCGATGACTGGCTGCGCAATGGCCCGCTGGGCATGAGCGATGCCGACCTCTCGTCGGTGTACAGCTCCGTGCAGGGCTTCATCCGCCAGAGCGGCGGGAATATCGCGCTCGGAGTGCTCTCCGGACTGGGCAGCATTGTCGGCCTGGCCACGGCTGCGGCTGCCGGTTTCTTCGTGCTGATCTTCATCCTTATCCAGCCTGCCGAGATGTTCGCCTGGATGACGCGCTGGATTCCCGCGCGCAACCGCGAGGTGGGCTCGCAGTCGATTCGCATCGGCTGGAATGCGTTCTCGCAGTACTCGCGCGGAATCCTGCTCGTGGCCATGAGCAATGCGATCCTCGTGACGATCCTGCTGCTCATCATGCGCGTGCCGCTCGCTGTACCGCTCGGCGTGATCGTGTTCTTCGGCGCCTTCATTCCCTACATTGGCGCCCCGTTGGCCATGCTGCTCGCGGCGGCAGTGGCCTTCATCAGCAACGGCCCGATCGCCGGCGCGCTCGTGATCGTGCTCATCTTCGTCATCGGCCAGATCGAGGGCAATGTGCTGCAGCCGCTGATCCTCGGCCATTCGGTGAGCCTGCATCCGGTGGCGATCGTTCTCGTGACCGCTGTTGCCGCTGCCTACTTCGGCATCATCGGCGCACTCATCGGCGTGCCGATTGCCGCAGCGGTGTACGGGATCATGAAATACGTGCGCGGGCCCGAATCCGAGCCCGCGCCGCAGGAATGATGCTGCAGACTACGGCATCATCACGTGCCCGCCCTTCATCTTCCACAGGAAGTACTTCTCGAAGGCCAGCTTGAAGGCGTGATTCTGCGGGCCGGGAATCAGCACGCCGTGCTTGCGCGGCGGGAGCATCTTGTCGGCAAGGATCAGCACGCCGTTGTTTCCCGCATCCATGATGCACACCGCGGGGATATCGCCGAAGGCCTTGTGAGCCTTGACCTCTTCGCCCTTGATCTGCGAGGCGATGTTCTTCGCGGCGACATGTGCCATCTGCTCGCTCGGGAATCCCGTCTTCGGGACGCCGACCGGGGTCGGAGTGGTCCAGGGCACGGCGACCGCCGCGGCAAGTCCGACCGCGTAGATGTTGTCCCAGTTGTCGCTCTGGTACGTATCACGCACGGTGACGAAACCGCCGGCATTGGCCAGGCCCTCGGTCTTCTTCAGGAAGTCCTGACCGACGAAGGGGGGCACGATCATTGCGAGGGAGAACTTGAGCTTCTCGCCGTCGGTCGTGTAGATCGCCTTCTCGTCGACGCGTGCGAAGGCCGCATTCACGTGCGAGTCGATCTTCTCCTTCTTCAAGAACATGCCCAGCAGCCCCTCGCCGTGGGGGAGTCCGCCGATGCCGAAGTGGCCAAGGAAGGGCTCTGACGTGACATAGGTGAGCTTGACCTGCTTCTTGATGCCCGCCTTCTTCAGCTGGTACGAAGTGTTGAAGAGGAATTCGTAGGCCGCCCCGAAGCAACTGGCCCCCTGCGTCGCACCGATGACGACATCGCCGGGCTTCTCGACGAACTTCTTCCAGGCCTCGCCGGTCTTGATCGCGTCGTCGAGTGTGGTGATGGTGTTCGTGTTCTCCTGCAGGCCTTCCACCGCAGCAGCGTTATTGCGCGTGCCCGTGGCGATGACTAGGTAGTCGTAGGGGATCACGCGACCGCTGACAGTCGAAACTGTCTGCGCGACGGGGTCGATGTAGTCGGCGGGATCGACGTAGAAGTCAATCTCGCCCTCCTCGAGGGTCGGGCCCACCTTGAAGGTGATCTTCTTGGCCGTTCTCTTGCCGAAGGGCAGCCAGATCAGCGAGGGGTTGAAGAGGAAGTGGTCACGATCACTGAGCACCGTGACATCGACATCTCCATGAAGCTCGTGCTTGACGGCCAGGGCCGCGGTGAGTCCGGCGAAATTGGCGCCGAGGACGAGAACCTTCTTTCGCATGATGACCTCCTGGGTGGGTTCGT
>JBEGLG010000174.1:0-3266 GCA_041183645.1 Actinomycetota bacterium
GTGCCGAACCATTTCGGTCCATCCCCAATCGTGATTGCGCTGCCCGGAGCAACCGGGGTGCAGCTGTTCATTGCATCGCACATAGTCGTGGCGAAGTCAGGCACGGTGAAGGCCGCGGAACCGGAGTCGGTCCAGGCGACCACGGCCGGGAAGCGACCGGTCAGGTTGCAGACGTTGACCGATCCGGAGTTGCACGCGGCGTAGGAGTCCTTGAGCCAGCTCTGCACGGTCTGGAATCCGGTGGCACCGGCAGTGCCGTCGACCATCTGGATGCCGAGCAGCGGGTTGGACGGTGCCCAGAAGTACCAGTACGAGCGGTCAACGCCGAGGCGGTTGTTGTCGAGGTAGGTATCGGCGACCCAGTTGGCTGCCTGCGCACCGTCGATGGTCTGGTGCGGGTTGCCGCCACCGGGGCCGGCGATTCCGTAGTTGACCTCGGTATCCCACAGCGGCTTGGCCGGTGCGCCGACCTTCTTGATGTCGGCATTCACCGTCGCGATGAGCTGAGCGCGAGTAGCCGGGGTGCCCGGGCCTGCCGGGTAGGTGTGCACGGCGTAGGCGTCGACCGGCCAGCCCACCTTCTTGAGCTCCTTCATGTACGCCGGGAAGAACTTGTTGTACGCGCTGGTCAGGCGAACGGTGCTGCTGGCCGCGACGACCTTGGCGGTGGGATCGCCGGCCTTGATGATCTTGTAGGCCTCCTTGGTCAGCTGGGCCATCTGCTTGGGAGTGCCCTGCCAGAAGGTGGAGAGATTCGCTTCGTTCCAGATCTGGTACGACTCGATCGAGCTGCCGTAGCGCTGCACAACAGCCTTGACCCAGGTCTTCCAGTCGGCGAGGTTCGGCATCGAGGCTGCACCCTTATTCGGGTAGGTGCCCTGCTTCTTATTGGTCGCCGACCAGGTCGGGGTGCCGCCGAGGACGTAGAGAATCTGCGCACCCTGCTTATTGGCATTGCCGATCGCAGCGTCGAGGCCGTTCCACCAGTACTTGCCCTTGGCCTGGTTGACCTGGCCCCAGGCCACGCCGGAGTCCCACAGGCGAATGGCGCCATAGGTCGTCGTCGGATCCGTGCCGGTCGAAATGCCCGGAATGTGCAGGCCGAAATCCGTGGCCGGGACGGGCTCGGTGGCCATGGCCGGGGCGGCAACGCCGACCAGGCCCAGGCCGAGGGACACGCTGGCAACGGCGGCTATGAGCGCACGACGCATGAAGGAACCTCTCGCGTTGGTATCGGGCGCCGACGGGCGCTCGCAGGAGGTTTCAGGGTATCCCAGCCACCTGGGAGAGCCCCTTATTGAAAGGTGTGAGATCGGATGAACCCTGCGTAAAGATCGGTGGCCGCTGTCAGGCCACTGCCGGCCTGGTGCACATGCCGTGGGTGCTACCCGTGCTCTTCCTCGGGCTCCGGTGCCGAGTTGAGGGATCGCTGGGCCTGCTCGACGAGCTCCTTGGACTGCGAGTGATCCTTCTGGCCGTGCCAGGTGGGGTAGATCTCGACGCCCTGGGTCCTGACCTTGGCTGCTCGCTCCCCTGAGTGCAGCTCCTGGTGACGGTCGACGGAATCCTGCTGCTTGGCGAAGGGGGCGGCCAGGGATTCGAGCCCGGAACCCGCGGTCTTCATGCCCGTGCTCAATCCGCCGTGCGTGGCCTTGACGACAGAGCCGGAACCGGGAATCAAGGCCGTCGCAACGGCGGCGCCGGCGTGACCGGAGATGCCCGCTGCCGTGGTCATCGCCGCGCCTGACCTGTCACCCTGGCGGATCATCTCATCGGCGTCCTGGGACTTGCCGCCCAGAATGCGTCCTGCTCGATTGAGGGCCGCGCCGCCCGTGCGCACCGCCTGGGCTACCTGGCCGCCGATGGTCGATTGCTCGCCGAGCTTGGCTCCCTCGTCAGAGCTGTCCATACCGCCCACTCGGCCGTTCGCGCGCACCTGCTCACCATCGTGATCGGAGACGAATGCCGCGTGATCGCGTGCGTAATCCTTGATCTGGCCGCGCTGCTTGCGGGCCTCGGCAATCGTGTCGTTCTCGGCCCGCGTCATGCCACCGCCCGCCACTGCCTTGATATCGGCACGCTTGCCGCGCTGGTTCGCCAACTCTTCGCGATCCGCCGCGGTGTAGCCCGTGCTCTGCTCGCGAGTGATGTCCTCGATGGCCTTGTCGTGTCCGGCTCGTTCGAGCTTCTCGGCTGCGGTGTAGCGATTGCCGAGCAGGCCGGTTCGGCTCTCTGCCTTCACGCGAGAGTCGATATCGGCATTCGCCTTCGTGTGCTCGTCGATGCGTGACTGATTCTCGGGAGTGAAACCCTTGTAGTCGCCCAGCTTGCGGGGACCGAATGGATTCAGTGAGGAGAAGAAGTTCTTGATGCCCTGCCAGAGGCCGACCGACTGCCGCTTCGGACTCTCGCGTCTCTTCTCGGCCTGTCCGTGAATGGCGAAGGTCTTCGCTTTCGTATCGCGAATCGCATCCTTCTCGTCCTTGGTGTACGAGTTCATCCGATAGCCGGTCGCCGCGTTCAACGTCCGGCCGACGGAGGACGACGCCACCTGCGTTCCGAGCGAATCGCCCACCTCGGGGTTCTTGGCCCGCTCTGCGACTCGCGCATCACGGGCGTCACGCACGCCTTGGGTCGTGGCCTTCGTGGTGGCGATCGCGTGCTTCTCGGCTTCGGAATACTTGGTGGTATCAAAGGCTTGTGACGTGCCGCCGGAAATCGCCGACAATGTCGAGCTCACTCCGGCCTGCGCCTGCTCGACGATCGACCCGGAGTCACGATCGCTCTTCTTGATCGTGTCGCCGGCCTTGTAACCCATCGCGGTGGCATCGGCACCGACGGTGTGCTCGGGTGCGAGTTGTTGCATGACAGGCTCATTGATGGCCTTGCGATCAGCAACCAGGTTGATGTTGGCGGCCGTGGTCTTCATCCCCTTGAACAGTGCCTTTCGGGCAGCCCACTTGCGCTGCTCCTTGACTGCAGGGTCGTTCGAGTCCACTCCTGGCTTGTGCAGATCCTTCCATTCGGACTGCGCATCGTGCATGGACTGCTGGCGGACACCGAAGATCGCCTCGGAGACCTTCGCGTTTGCCTGCTTCTGCGGATCCGCCGCCGCGAGAGAGCCACCGAGCAGCCGGCTCGCGTTGATCGCGTGCCCGGTCAACTCCTGGGCATTGACGCCGGTGACGTGCTTGGCCACGGTGTGCGCCGCACTTGCCTCCGTGGAGCTGTTCGCCTCGAAGGCCCGCTCGCCACCGTGCATCATC
>JBEGLG010000175.1:0-5196 GCA_041183645.1 Actinomycetota bacterium
AGCGGTCGGGGGCCGATTTCTCGGCCCCCGACCCTGAGTCGGGGTGGCGGGATTCGAACCCACGACCTCTTCGTCCCGAACGAAGCGCGCTACCAAGCTGCGCTACACCCCGAAGGCTGCATGAGTCTAGCCCAGCCACGGGAGTGCTCAGCGACCGGTCACGGTGAGCAGGGTTGCCTCGGGAGGACAGGCAAAGCGCACGGGGGCGTAGGGGGAAGTGCCGAGTCCGGCAGACACGTGCAGGTGGGAGCCGAGATGAGACGACAGGCCCTTGGCTCGCTTGCGGTCGAGATCGCAGTTCGTGACGAGTGCGCCGATGCCCGGGAGTGCGAGCTGGCCACCGTGCGTGTGCCCGGCGAGGATCAGGTCTGCGCCATCAGCAGCCATGCCGTCGAGGACTCTCAGGTACGGAGCGTGCACGACACCGAGGGCAAGATCGGCGTCACCATCGAAGGCGCCGGCGACGTCGTCGTAGCGATCGCGTGAGATGTGCGGATCATCTACTCCGCGGAGATCGACCGTACGACCGTCGATCTCGAGGGCTCCGCGCGCATTCGATAAGTCCAGCCAGCCGGCGTCGGTGAGACCGGCGACAAGCTCGGGCCACGGAAGCATCGGCCGGCTCGGCTCGAGCTGCGAGGGTCCGCGCAGGTATTGCGCGGGATTCAGCGGTCGCGGCGCGAAGTAGTCATTGCTGCCGAGGACGAATGCCCCGGGCAGATCGAGCAGCGAGTCGAGTGCATCGAGGGCCTCCGGCACAGCATCGGGATGCGAGAGAAAGTCGCCGGTGGCGATGACGGCATCCGGGCGCAGCTCCAGCAGCGAGCGCACCCATTCCTTCTTCTTCCGTTGACCGGGTACCAGGTGCAGGTCGGAGAGATGCAGGATGCGCAGCTCGGGCTGGCCGGCACGCAGGGCAGGAACGCTGGCACGACGC
Source organism: Actinomycetota bacterium (assembly GCA_041183645.1). GTDB lineage: Bacteria > Actinomycetota > Actinomycetes > S36-B12 > S36-B12 > CAIKZY01. The sequence goes on from JBEGLG010000175.1 coordinate 938, forward strand.
AGGGTGTAGTTCTGCGCCTCCCATGCCGAGTACACGAGCCCCGCGGCACCCAGGGCAAGCATGCCGAGGGCGGCCTTCACGGGAGTGCGCATGGAGAGATCGTCGCATGCGAGGAGGTCTCTCGCGACAAGGCCTCGGGCATGACCGTGATCCGGCCGGCTCGTCTCGGCTCCGGCGTGAGAGGGGAGCCCATGCAGTCAGTACGCCGAGCATCACTCGCGAAGCTTCGCTCGCTGTGGATTGGTCGCACGAGAGATCCACTGCCGCAATCTCTGACGATGTCGGTCTCGCACACGCCAAGTGCCACAATGGCGGCATGAGCACCCTCAAGGACACACTGCAGGCCAACCTCACCACCGCAATGAAGTCGCGCGATGAACTGACCGCGGCCACCCTGCGCATGGCGCTGACCGCCATCACGAATGAGGAGGTCTCGGGAAAGTCGGCTCGAGAGCTCAGTGACGACGAGGTCATCACCGTGCTCGGGCGTGAGGCGAAGAAGCGCCGCGAGGCCGCCGAGGCATTCGATTCCGCCGGGCATCCTGATCGTGCCGACCGCGAGCGTGCCGAGCTGGGCGTGCTGACCGTCTACCTTCCGGCGCAGATGAGCGAGGACGACATCCGCGCGATCGTCGATGCGGCGGTAGCCGAGGTGGGTGTCGGTGCGCAGAACCTCGGCGCGGTCATGAAGATCGTGCAGCCCCAGGTCAAGGGCAAGGCTGATGGCGGCCAGGTTGCGGCGATCGTGCGTGCCGCCCTGGGCTAGCGCTATTGCCCGGGGACAGGCGCAGGATCCTGCTGCACCGGTGCGGGATCCTGGCCTGAGGCGGCCGGATCTGTCACGGGCGGGCCCGATGCAGGCGCCCCATCCGAGGCCGCAGGTTCCGGATTCGTGAACTCGAAATCAGGCGTGACCGGCTTCGGCGCGGGTGCCGACGGCCGGTAGTAACTGGCCGAGGTCTCGCGCGCGGGCTTGAGCCCGACACTGGATTCGAGGATGAAGTTGCTCGCGGGATGACCCTCGGAGGCACCGGTCATGGCCTCCTTCCAGATCGGCCCCGGCAGGGTACTGCCGAATACCTGCGAGTAGTAGCGACCGGCGATCGTGACGTCCTTCATCGGGAAGCCATAACCGCCGCGCGGATCGCCGACCCACACGGCCGCGGCGATATCAGGAGTGAAGCCCGCGAACCAGACAGCCGCGGACTCATTCGTGGTGCCGGTCTTGCCTGCCGCAGGGCGGTCAGCGAGTGACATGGCCTGCCCTGTGCGCCCGCCGATGTAGCCATCGATGACACCGGTGAGCAGTGCTGTTGTCGAGTCGGCGACATCGCGTGTGAGGACCTGAGTGCAGTTGACCGGGGGAACGGGCACCGCGTGCCCGTTGCGATCGCGGATGTCGAGCAGCACACGTGGTGTGCAGTACGAGCCGTGATTCGCGAACGTGGCGTAGGCATTCGCGAGCTGCAGGGGCGCGACCTCCATGGTGCCGAGGGTGAAGGAGGGGACGCGAAGAAGAGGCTCGCCCGAGCCGAGTCGGACTCCCATGGATTCGGCGATCTCCGCCGGACGGCACTGCCCGGTGCGCTCCTCGAGAGCCATGAAATACGTGTTGATGGAATACGCGGTGGCACGTGCCATGTCGAAGGTGCCTGCACCCGTGCTGTTGTGCACGGTGATCGGTCCGTAGGGAACGCCGGTGTCGCAGTTCTTGAAGTTCTCGAAGGTATTCGGGTTGGGAGACGAGATGTACTCGCTGGGGGAGATACCCGCCTCGAGCGCAGCCGCGATGGTGAACACCTTGAACGTGGAACCGGCCTGCATGCCGATCGTTCCGCCCGAAGCTCGATCGACGTTGTAGTTGTAAGTCGTACGGCCTGGGCCCGAAGTGCCCCAGAGTCGGTTCTGGGTCATCGCGAGGATGTTGCCGGTGCCCGGCTGGATCATCGTGATGGCAGCCGCGCGCTTGCTCTCGTCGTCGATAGGAATCTTCGAGGTCACCGCGGTGAAGGCTGCCTGCTGGGCCTTCGCGTCGAGGGTCGTGCGGATCGTGTAGCCGCCGCGCTTGAGGAAGGCCTCGCGTGCATCCGGCGTATCACCGAAGGTGGGATCCGTGCGGATCATGTGCAGCACGTAGTCGCAGAAGAACGGGGCGTACGAGGTCGTGCACCCGTTCGTGACACGAGATGGCGCGAGTACGGATGACATCGGAGTCAGGGATGCCTGTTCCGCCTGCGTTGCGGTGATGTAGCCCTGATCGGCCATTCGTCGCAGTACGACATTGCGGCGCTTGGCGGAAAGATCGGGATTGCGCAGGGGATCGAAGGCCGTGGGCTGCTGCACGATGCCGGCGAGGGTTGCGGCCTCGGGCAGCGTGAGTGCGGATGCCGGCTTGGAGAAGTAGCGACGTGATGCAGCCTCGACACCGTAGGCACCCGAGCCGAAGTAGGCGATGTTGAGGTATCGCTGGAGGATCTCTGCTTTCGAGTAGCGCTTCTCGAGTGCGAGCGCGAGACGGATCTCGCGCATCTTTCGAGTAGCACTTCGCCCTCGGGCCGCCTCGAGTTCAGCGCCATTGCTCGCCTCGGTGACCAGCACGTTCTTGATGTACTGCATCGTCAGGGTGGAGGCACCCTCCTGGACTCCACCGGACGAGGTGTTCGAGGCCAGGGCCCGCATGCCGCCGCGGAAGTCGAAGCCGTGATGCTGGAGAAATCTGGAGTCCTCGACCGAGATGATCGCTTGGCGCATGACCGGCGCGATCTCGCCGAGCGGAACCTCGACCCGATTCTGGTAATACAGCGTGGCCAAGGTGGTGCCGTCGGAGGCGAGGAGCACCGTGCGCTGGGGCAGCGGCGGGGTGTCGAGGGAGGCGGGCAGGGCCTCGAAATTCTGGATGGCGCTCTTGGTGAGTACCCCCATGCCGCCGACGAAGGGCACGGCGATGAGGGCCGCGACCACTCCGGTGGCCACGATGACGACCACCAGCAGCCCCAGGCGCCGCAGTGCGGCGGGGGCAGAAAGGCGGTCGGGAGGCATGCTCATCAGACGTCAGCGTAAGTCGGCCTGTTCCCCGGGGAGACACGCCGCGCGACGGAGGGGTCGTGCAGGGAGGCCCCGACAGCCTATTGACACTAATTAACTAGTCAGGAATAGTTCTTTAGAGTCTGTATGTGCACGGCTGTGGGGCGTAGCGTCCGCGAACAAGCAGTAACAGCAGCGCAACAGCAGAAACATGCAACAACTGAAGGGGTGGTCGTAGTACATGTCGGTCGACTCAGCTTGGGCAGCACAGGCCGCCTGCCGCACCTCAGACCCCGACACCCTCTTCGTGCAGGGCGCCGCCCAGAATCGCGCGAAGGCGATCTGCTCCGGCTGCGTCGTGCGCACCGACTGCCTCGCTGACGCACTCGATAACCGCGTCGAGTTCGGCGTCTGGGGCGGCATGACCGAGCGCGAGCGTCGCGCCCTGCTGCGCCGTCGCCCCAATGTCACCTCGTGGCGTCATCTGCTCCACACCGCCCAGGATGAATTCGACCGTCAGAGCATCCTGACCGGTCGCATCGGCGCTGTCTCCTAGCGTTACTTCTCGGCGAGACGATCGCCGATTCCGCGCAGCCCCTCGAGGTCGTGGATGTCCTCCGCCATCGCCGGCATCATCGCCACCGCGACACTCGGATGCGCGGCAGTGAACCTCTCGGCCAGATGATGCTGGCGCTCGGCCTGGGCCTGACGGTTCGCGTGGATTCCCAGCAGTGCGACAGTCAGCTCGTGACCTGACCCGCTCAAGGACTGAGCCGCCACGCGTGCCTGATCCGCCGAGAGTTCGGGTGCATCGATGTACTGCACGCGATTCAGTACGAGGCCGGCAAGTGGCATCGAGTCAGTCTTGAGTCGCTCGACAAAGTAGGCGGCCTCGCGCAGGGCGTCGGGCTCCGGTGCCGCGATCACGACGAATCGACTGCTCGGCTGCTTCAAGAGCGCGTAGGTCTTGTCGGCGCGCTCGCGGAATCCGCCGAAGGTCGTGTCAATCGCAGCGACAAACGTGCCGACATCGGTGAGCACCTGAGTGCCGAGAATCTTGTTCAGTACTCCGGTGAAGATTCCGAAGCCCATCGCGGCGAGCTTTCCGATGCCGCGGCCCGCGGAGCGCGCAGGTGCCGTCAGGATGCGGATGAACTTGCCGTCGAGGAATGATCCGAGGCGTGCCGGCGCATCCAGGAAATCGAGTGCGCTCCTCGACGGCGGCGTGTCGACAA